>WTHD01000529.1 GCA_011523265.1 Candidatus Binatota bacterium | reverse complement strand
CTCCTGGCCCCCTCCCCCTCCAGGAGTTGAGGACACGACAGTTTGGGAGCGGGAGCCGAGCCGCCCTGCCAGAGCGGGGCACACCTCCCCCTCAGTCCCCCTTATTAAGGGGGAAGCGCGCGCGCAGGGGGATGGACGGGGGGCTTCGACTTCGCTGACGCGCCGCGCAGACGGAACGGAAAAGGAAGACCGGATCAGGTTGTTGACACGTTTACTCTTGCCTCTCTTCCGGGTGTATCCTCCCTGCTTGAGTGCCAGAGCACCATTGCCGCGGGGTCCCGCCTGACCTATGCTGCGCTCTCATGCAGGTCCGTTTGCTCACCCAATTCGATACGACCCCGGCCCGGAGCGTGGCAACGGACCAGTATTTTCTTCACACCGTCGTTGAGACGCGGCTTCCCATCTTGCGCGTCTATACATACCCGGAGGATGTGCTGCTGCTCGGTCGGTATCACGCTGCCGGCGCACTCGGTCAGGACCCAGGTCTGACAATCGCTCGGCGTCTGACCGGCGGACGAGCCTTTCCGAGCGGCAACGGGTTTGTCCAGTTTTCGCTCATTGTCCCGCACCGTTCGTTCTTCTTCTCCGCCGACCCGCATCGCATCGCGCCGTTTCAGGTCCTCAATCGTTACGTTCGCGGGGTGCTGCACGGCCTCAAAACCGGCGGGGTTGAAGTCTTCTATCCGGGCCAGGATTTTCTGACGGTCCAGCGGCTGCCGGTTGGCTGGCACTCTTTTGTGACAGAAGACAGCGGAGCCGTGCTGTATGAAGGGGGCGTGTTTGTCCAGCGGGATATGAGTCTTCTTCCTCATTTCCTCGACCGGGTGGACCCGCAGGGGACTCTTCCCTGTCAGCTCTTTATGCCGGACCAGGTCCACAATCTCGGCAAAGTCCTCGGACGGTCTCTTGCACCAGACCAGGTCGTTCGGCTGCTCTGGAACGGCTTTACCCGGCAGTTCGGGCTGGAATGCCTCGCCCACGACCTCAACCAAACCGAGCGCGCAGCCATTCCGGGAGAGCGGGAGCCGTCCGACCTCGTGCCGAACAGTCGCCCCCTGCGCTCCGACCTCCCGTATACGGCAACAAGGCAAACGCCGCTTGGAGAACTTCAGGTCCGTTTCTGTCTTACTCCCGAGCGGACGATCGAGACGATCCGGTTCTCGGGCGACTTCATTGCCAACCCGGCCGGGATACAGGCGTTGGAGCACAATCTCGAAGGCTGTCCGCTGGAGAAAGCCGCCCTCTGGCAGGTCATTGACCGGACGTTTCTTGAGCCGGACTATTATCTGATCGGGGCGGGGAAGTTGGCCGACTTGCCCGAAGTGATGATAAGCGCCTCGAAGAGTAAACCTGCCCAGCATCAATAAGCTATGGAGCAGACCAAGAACAACGTGCTACCGCTCGGTCAGCTTGCAGTCGGCCTGCTCGCCGACGATGACCAGAGCCGGCTCTCGACGCTCGCTCGGCTTGAGGCGGAGGGGGCAGTAACGTCTCTCCCGGACGATGTGGTCCGGGGCCTTTTGGCGTGTTTGGGACATACGACGAAAAAAATACAACGCGGTGCGGCGACCGTCCTCATTCGCTTTGCCCCCCGACAGCCTGAAATTGTTGAAGCGCTGACTCACCGGCTGACGGACCCGGACCCACGGTTGCGCTGGACAGCGGCTTTTACCCTCTCTCAGCTCGATCTGCCGCGCCCCTCGCCGCAAAGAGTAAACGTGTCCTCCAATCAGACACAACTGCCGGACACGTCTACTCTTCTTCCCGTTTTGATCGAAAACCTGGGACACCAGGAAAGTGACCTCCGCTGGGCGGCAGCCACCGCTGTCTTGCAGATCGCCCGGCATCATGCCCAAGACGTTGCTCACGCCATGATCCGGCTTGTGCGTACGGGGAATGCCGTGCAACGCCGCATGGCTCTCTACTGTCTGCGCGACCTGGGGCAAACGGATCAAGAAGCTCAGCAAGCCTATCTCGCCAGCCTGCGTGACGAGGACCCTATGGTCCGCCTGGGTGGTCTGTCCTGTTTGGGTAAGCTCCGACTGACCGGCGAAGCAATTCGAGCCGCGCTTCTTCGTCTTTTAGAATATGACCCGGACCTGGGCGTTCGTCGTTCGGCTGCCATGACCTGCGGGCAGATCGGCGATACGGACACACATATCGTTGAAGCGTTACAGCGAACGGCTCAATCGGATGACAGCAGCCTCAGAAAAGTATCGACAGGGGCGCTCAGGAAACTGCCGGCCGACTCGTAACGGGCTGTCGTTCTTCTGCTCGTGGCACAAACTCAGCTCAACGCGAACAGCGCGGTCTCGGGTGCCTTGTCGAGCACGCGGAGCAACGCCTTAGCCGCACCGGTGGGGCAACGTTTTCCCTGTTCCCAGTTACGGATCGTTTCCTGCGGCACATCGATGCGCCGGGCGAACTCTTGTTGCGTGAAGCCCAGGCGCTTACGGACACGCCGTGCAAATTTTGCCATATCCCGCATCGCTTCGGCATCGTCTTGGCGTTGCTGTGCCGCGATGTCCCGCTCGGTTGTCGCGTTCAGCACTTCGTAATTGACTCGCCCCGCAGGCAGGTCTCGCCGGCGGCCGGGATCAATCTTGACGCGCGTTCTTGTCATATGCCTCGACCTCCCTCTTATTGGCTTTGCGGGCTGAAATGATACGGATAGTGGAATTCCGCACGGTAAAAATCAAGACGAACACCCGACCTTCAATCTCACCCAACAGCCGGTAGCGATCCTCGCCATAGTCCCGACGATAATCCCGACTGGCGATCCGATTTGAATCGAGAAAAGCTCGAATGGCATAGGCAAAATCGAACCCGCGTTGCGCGAAGCAAGCATCACTCTTCGCGTCATCCCATTCGAACTCCATGAACTTATGTAGGCCAATGGCCTACCTCATGTCAACACGAGGGGGGAGATGAACGCTTACGACAGATAACCCATCGGCTCATTTTTCAGCAGCTCGACAATCACCTGCTGTCGAGTCTTGGGCCGTGTCTGGTTTTGTCCTTTCCCATCCAAGATAAACAGCCCGCGTTTATATCTTCCACCGCCGTGCTGACACGTATCCCACAACCGCTGCCACCGCTCGGGCGAGCGAACCCACTGCTTCAAGATGCTGTTTTGACTGGTCATACCTGCCTACTCGTGTTTTTTCACAAATTCTGATGACTGTCCTTATCCAGCCATTCCTTTTCAGCCTTTATCTCTCCGAAATCCTATTGGACTTTTTACCGGTTCCTGCATCTGGCCTTGTTGCTCCTTAAGTGCGTTCAGAATGTCTCGTCCCTTCCCTTTAATACGCAGACCAGCAAAACCACGGTGGCGTTGTGTGGAGATGAAATTCACGCTCACCAGTCCCTTTTCTTTAAGGCTCTCTACATAATTATAGAGTTCCTGCTGAGGTGGTGAGATAGAGAGTTTCCTCAGCGAGATGCTTAAGTCAGTATGGGCTAGTGATCTTTTCTCACCTTCCAGGACAAACAGAATGGCTGCTTCAAATTCACTCAGTTGCATGTCCTATCGCTCCTTAGCTTGTTCATATTTCTGTAGTGGACGAACTATTGTTGCGGATTAAGAAAAGAAATCTCAATGATTCTCCTCAAATTCCACCTTCGACTCACAAGGGACGAACAAAAGCTGCTGTCTATCCCAAACAAGAGGATGCTCATCGTTTACTGTCCTGCTTAAAAACTGCCGCATATCCGGTCCCTTCTCATTAAAAAGAGAGACAAAAAAGTCCTCCAATAAGGGAGCCATGTCAGCCTCTACCTGATCCCGAATGGAAACGCCCTCCCTCTTAAGACGCCTCACGACCTTCGAGACAGCATTCACGTGAGAATCTCCATGCTTCAAAAGCCACTTATTCGCAAGGTTCACCTTTTCTCTATCTATACTTTTTCCCCGTCTCACTGGACTATTCAAACAATTCCGCCAAAGAGTTTTGATCGCAAACTCTAGTCTATCACCAACCGTTGACAAACCATGATCTGTTGCGACCTGTGCAGCAAGAGCATCTATCGTCTGCTGAGATACTTCCAGCATCGCTTCCACGGACGTTTTTGCGGGAGAGCCATGTATCCATCCTTGTAAGAGGAAGTATCTCCATTTTGCATAGTCTTTGTCTATATTGGCCATAAACTCATCCAATGTGGTATATCCGACATAGTTATGGAGCGACTGATATGCTCTATACCCCTTCCGAATCCTGTCCACACACGTTGCGTCAAGACGACGGAAGGTGCTGTTAAGACTATGGCTGTCAGCTTTCATTTCCTTTTCGTCATAGGTCTTATCCAGCACCATGACCAGTGCCTTCAGGGATTGCTCAAGTAACGAGTACGCCGTCGTCACAAAAGGCCACGCATTCAGAACGACTTGATCCGACATCTCATCATTTAATATAGGCTTCTTTTCTGCCCATTCCGCAATCTTCTCTCGCGCCGAATCTAATCCGTGGAGGATCATTAGTGGCGAATACTTCGTTACAGTGGTATTCATTTCGTCTCCTATTATCCGGCAATCATGAAACACTGTCTCTTCTACCACAATCTCGTGGTCGTCATCATTACAATAGCCTCTATCATTGCAGGAATATGCTTTTGGGTTGTTATTGGCGAAGACCTTGGCTGGAAAATTATGCTTGCTTTTTCTAGTGGTGGTATTTCGTTTTTCTACTTCTTCCAAAAACAAAAACTGGAAGAAACACGTCTCATGAAGGAACTGATTACAGATTTCAATAGCCGATACGACAGCCTGAACGAGACATTAAACGACATTCTGAGGAAAGGCGACGAGGACCACCCCGTAGAGTTGGATCAAAACGACCGCACATCCGCTCAACGATAGGCACTGACATCATAGCGTGACCCAGAGAAAGGATTGGGACATGAAGAACCGGATCGGCGTTGTCTCCATACCCCTCCCTCTGTAGTGTAATTATCCGTGAAGGAGAAGGCATACTGATAGCAGAATGAACTGTCACGCCAGGAGGCCACATACTCATAGTCTGCCACGGGTGGAGGATCGGACGCATCAGGATACCGAACAATCAGAAACTCTGTTGGTTCATAGTTTCCGTGGGCGTCAGAGGTTCCGTAGGCGTAGGTATCCTCAATGAGTCGAGGCCTCCAGGTAAACGTGCCAATGGGTTTGACACCGCTACCAACAGGGCCAAACTCCCAGGTTCCCCAGATTCGCTCAAAGCCAAGACGAGCAGGCGGAATGACCTCCTCTTCAGGTTCCATATCTTCATAATCCACGATCACAAAGTTCTGTGACGCCTGCTGCCAGACAATACCAACCCGCTGACCAGCTTGCGGAAAATCCGGTATCCAATAGCCTCCACTGACTCCCCTCAGAAACTCGGTTCCCAGCGTGGTCACGGTGAACGTGGCCCGACCAAATTCCTGATCGTCGGCCAAGGTACGGACCGTATGCGTGCCGTTGCCGAGCAGATTCCAGTTGAAGAGGAGGGCAAAGCCGTTATTGCTGTCTCCACAGACGCCTTGCGTGTCCAGGCGCTCGGTGCCATAGGCTGCTACCTGCGGTGTCCCATTGATCTCAATCTCGACCTCCTCGGCCTCACAGACCCAGCCGGAGATGATTCCGACGCCGCTTTGAGATGACCCATCTCCAGGGTTCTCCAGGAAGCCGGTCGGAGCCTCTCGCGTTCCATAGAGCGAGCGAATGCCGGCGATGTCGTCCGGCTGTAAGGAAGGGTAATACTTGATTGTACTATTCATGACCGCTTCCACGTTTTGCCCGGCCTCATCGGGATGTCCCAGCCCCACCACGTGACCAAATTCATGTAACAGGACTTTTTGCACCCCTCGTTTTCTCGCCAAGGGATCATAAATATCACCTGCTCTGGGGCCTATGAACGAACTGATATACGACGAATTGATATAGACCCGTGCCCAACCTGGGCCTATGTCTGCTATTCCGCCTATTATTCCTCCGGCAACAGACTTGGGTGGTACGTATCCACACAGTGATGTGTCTAGGTCTGTCAATATCACGTAGACATGCCCATCCCAGGGCTGACACGGATCATGATTTGCGTCCGCTGAAAAACTCTCGAAAGAGAACCTGAAATTCGATCCAGCATTACTCCACGCCCGCGCCGCATTCTGTATAGCGACTGTCCAATCCCTGCCCGTCAGATCGCTATAGTCACAGTTGGACGCCCAACAGAACCGATGAACCAAAACCGTTGCTTCACCTTCAGGAAAGGGTTGAGAGCCCTCCACCCAGGGGTCGACCTCCTTGACCCCACCGAACACCATACACAAGACAAAGAGCATCCGGCTGATAGCAGTCCAAGTGCTCATACCTCTCCTTCCTGACCCTGGCGAAGAGTGCCGGGCCGTGTCTCCATCACAACAGCGAATGTAGTGAGGTCCTGCCTGTTCGCCACGGCGTGGGTAGCTACTCCCACGCCTCACTGTGGCTGTTCTATTAAGCAAGCGACCCGACTCAGCGAGTTCGCTGCTTGATGGAGACAAGCGGGAGGATGAATAATTCGAGGGGAAATGTCAACGAGGGAGATTGAGAGGGTTGTCCAATGAGGACCTTAAACGAGAAAGTTCTACCGGGCTGCCCGATACAGTGTGGCCGCTGCCACGCCTTCGCTCCTGCGACTCACCCGGTGGCCTTTTGTTCATCGTAGGTCTGATCGATCCGTTCAAACCGCCGCCGGATGGGCGTTCGGCTTTCCTCATGGGGCAGGATGTAGAGGCGATTGGCAATAATGGCATCTACAACTTGCGTTGCCACATTCTCAACGTCCAGAACTTGACCGGCGAGATTCGGATTGTCCTCTCCCTGATCAAGCACCGGTGGGGACGCCTCCGGTCCCCCCAACTCGCCGGGACGATTGCGCTCCGAGTGCCCGATATTGGTGGCCACGCGCATCGGACACAGGACAGACACGCCAATATCGTGTGCCCGCAACTCCCGACGCAGCACCTCGGCTAAAGCCACAACTCCATACTTGGAGACACAGTACGGGCCTAGTCCAACGTTGGGGACGAGGCCGGCAAACGAGGCGGTAAACAGCATATGACCGCCCTGACCTTGGGCGATCATGCGTTGCGTAAAAGCTTCAACGCCGTGGATCGGACCCCATAAATTGACCCGCATGGTCCACTCCCAGTCGCTATGTTTCATCTCGGCGATTGGACCGCCAACGGCAATCCCGGCGTTATGGAACACGATGTGAACCGCGCCCATTTTTTCAAATGCGATATCTGCCAGGTGTTGAACGGCCTTCAGGTCGCCGACATCGCAGACCACTCCCTCTACGGCGGTGCCTGTCGCCGATAACTCGGTGACGGCCCGGTCCAGGGCCGACTCTTCAATATCGGCTAACACGAGCCGGACGCCTCGACTGGCAAGGCGGCGGGCGGTGGCGAATCCTATGCCACTCGCTCCACCCGTGATGACGGCAACTTTGGCGGCGAGGTGTTCCATGCTTCATTCCCTTTCATGTGTCGGGCAGAGTGTGCCAGCTTGCTTACTCGACGACCAGGAGCCCCTCAACAAAGCGGAGATCAGCGGTCTGGATATCGATGGCCAGAACCTCTTCAATCGTGTCGCGCGCATAGGCCGCCAGGGGGCCAAGGGCGGACAACTCCTGTGGCGTGATTGCGAGCGGTGAGCGGCGAGCCCCCCTTATGAAGGGG
>WTHD01000028.1 GCA_011523265.1 Candidatus Binatota bacterium | reverse complement strand
CCCATGATGAGTTGGCGCGGCAAAACTTTGTTCAAAGCCTCAAGGTCCATTTGGCCACCAAAGTCTCACCTGGCAATAAGACTATTTACGAGCATAGGGCGGCCCCCCGCTTTGCGCGTGAACATCAGCGCCCGCCCCAAGACCGGCACGAGGTCCGTAGCGTCATGAAGGACGAGCCCTATTACCAGATGTGGAGCACCCTGCTGCGGACCAGCCAGGAAATGATGTGGGATTCGGTCAATGTGAGCGTGGAACGCCAGCTCCCACAGTTGCGAGAGCGCGCCGCGACAAACGGGAAGACGCTTGGCTCTCTTAGCTTGAATCCGGATTTACCCATTCCGGCCTACCACACGGCGGTGGATATTCACTGTCAACCGGGCGGCTACCACACCGAACTGGAGCAGGGCGACGTGGCTGCCGGAGCGACCTATGACCGGGCCGTCTATATTTACGCCATGAGCCGCTTAGGCAGTCTGAACGATGAAATGGGTCAGTCGGTGGTGCTGCACCTCAAAGAGCGGCATGCGGACTTCCGGCCCGCTCGCATCCTGGACATGGGCTGCACCGTCGGGCACAGCACCCTGCCCTATGTTGATGCCTATCCCGAAGCCGAGGTCTTTGCCATTGACGTGGGTGCACCAGTCCTGCGGTATGGCCATGCGCGCGCCGAGGCCCTGGGCAAACGCGTCCATTTCTCTCAGCAGAATGCGGAGCAGACCAATTTCGAGGATGGCTCGTTTGACCTTATCGTTTCTCATATTTTGCTGCACGAGACTTCGAGTCAGGCCATTCGCAATATCATGAAAGAGTGCCACCGCTTGTTAAAGCCGGGGGGCATGGTGCTCCACCAAGAGGTGCCACAGTATGAAGGCATGCCGCCCTACGAGGCGTTTATCCTTGACTGGGATACCTATAACAACAACGAACCCTTCTGGGGGACGGTGCATTCCATGGACCTCCAAAAACTGGCCGAAGAGTCCGGTTTTGCCGCACAGAGTGTCATCCAGACGATGATCCCGAGTGCCCTGGAGCGGGCCCAAGCCCGTACGAAGAAATTTCAAGGCGGCGATTTTGGTGGCGGTGGGGCGTGGTTCGTCTTTGGCGCGGCCAGGTAGCAGGAGCGCTTCATGATACGCAAGGCAAAAGGCAAGCGCCCAGCTTTTTTTGACGATCCCCAAATCGATACGGTTATGGGGATCGTCATGGCCCTGGCCGGCGAGGTCTCCGTGCTGCGGGAGCGCCTTGATACCGTTGAGCGGCTGGCGGCGGCCAATGGCCTGTTCACTCAGCACGACATCGAAGCCTATCACCCGGATGAGGCTGTCATGGCTGAACGGGAACGCTGGCGTACGGAATACCTCGAACGGATTCTGCGAGTCGTCCATCAGGAGTTGGGGGAGGCCGACAAGGGCGAGACCACGGAATCATACCAAGCCGCGGTTCGCTCGGTTTCGTCCTGACGGCCAGAGCGCACAGAAAAAACGACCGTTGCCCTTGAACCAGAAAGTGCAGGCTCTTCATGTCCTTCAAACTTGGTGTTGACGTCGGTGGAACGTTTACCGACCTCATCCTTTTTGACGAGGAGAGCGGCCGGCAGGTCCGCGCCAAAACTCCGTCCACCCCCAGTGATCCATCGGTTGGCGTGCTGGCCGGGATTGAGAAAATCTGCCGCTCGGCCAACATCTCACCCGGTGACATCGCTCAGATTATGCACGGGACAACCGTGGCAACCAACGCCGTCCTTGAGGGCAAGGGCGCCAAGGTTGGCCTGATTACGACCCAGGGCTTTAAACAAATCCTCCACCTGGCACGTTCCTGGACGCCGGGTCCACTCGCCGGCTGGATGATTATGGAGAAACCGGACCCTCCAGCGGCTATAGAATACACCCGTGAGGCCATCGAACGCATCGACACCCGCGGGCAGGTGGTCACCCCGCTGGATGAAGACGCGCTGCGCACGGACCTGCAAGATTTGGGCGCCCAAGGAATCGAAGCGCTGACGATTTCTCTCATCAACTCATACGCCAACCAAAGCCATGAAAAGCGCGTCAAAGAGATCGCCCAGGAGGTGCTCCCCAACACGCCGATTACCGCGTCATCGGAAGTGTTGCCGGAGTTCCGGGAGTACGAACGTGCCCTTACCGCGGTGATGAATTCGTACGTGCGGCCAAAAGTCTCCCAGTATATGCGCAGCTTTGCGGACCAACTCACGGCGCATGGCCTGAAAGCGGACGTCAACATTCTCCGCTCTGACGCCGGGCTGATGACCTTGCGTATGGCCCAGGAACGGCCGGTCTACGCCGTGATGTCAGGTCCGGCCGGTGGCGTGGCTGGGGCGCTGTATATTGCGAAAAAAGCCGGCTTCCCGCATTTGTTGACCCTCGATATGGGCGGCACGTCCACCGATGTAGCCCTGTGTCAGGATGGCAGCCAGACTATCTCGCGGGAAACGACCCTGGGCTATTTCCCGATTAAGGTTCCTTCGGTCGATGTCCGCAGCATTGGGGCCGGTGGCGGCTCCATTGCCCATGTCCCCGAGATTACCAGTGCGCTCCGGGTCGGTCCGCAGAGTGCCGGCGCGGCTCCCGGTCCGGCCAGCTACGGCCAGGGTGGAGCGGAGCCTACGGTGACGGACGCCAACGTTGTCCTTGGCCATCTGCCGCCCAATCTGCTGGGCGGCGAGATGACGCTGGATACGGAAGCCGCCCACGCCGCGGTCGAGCGCATCGGGAAAAAACTCGGCCTCGACGTGTATCAGACCGCCCAGGGCATCCTGGACATTGTCAATGAGAATATGCACGGTGCCTTGCGTCTGGTCTCCGTCCAGCGCGGCTACGACCCCCGCAATTTTGCCCTGGCCGCCTTTGGTGGCGCCGGACCGCTGCACGCCAACGCGGTGGCCAAGCTGATCGGCTCCTTCCCGGTTATCGTCCCGCCCGCACCCGGCATTCTATGCGCCATGGGCGATGTGTGTTGCGACTACCGGGAAGAATTCTCCCGGACCGTCTTCCGCACCCTGGACCAGATCACCGCACCGGAGGTCGTTGAAATACTCGAAGGGTTGAGCGCGGAGGCGACCGGCTGGCTGGAGCAGGAAGGCATCTCTCGACAGCAACAGCAGATTTTCTATAACGCCGATATGCGCTACTTCCGCCAAGGCTATGAACTGCCGGTGACCACAACCCTCGACGAGTTGCAAACCAACGGCACTACATCGCTGGCGGAACAATTCCACGCCCTGCACGAACAGCTCTACCGCTTTCGTCTGGATGCCGAATGTGAGATCGTCAACCTCCGCGCGGTTGCCCTCGGCACGGGAACGACCTTGAACTGGCCCGAAGGCGAAACAGACGGGCCGTCCGCGGCTCACGCCCAGGTTGACGAGCACCGAATTTATTTTGACGGCGACTTTCTGACCACCCCGATTTATGATCGGGTCAAGCTCACACCGGGCAACCGCCTGCCGGGTCCGGCGATTGTGACCGAGATGGACTCAACGACGGTCGTGTTACCGGATTATGCGGCCGAGGTAGATCGCTATGCGAATATCCTAATCCAGCCTGGAGGAACGGCATAAAAAAACAGAGTCGACCCACTAGGCTTGGCTTTCTGTTTACTTCTTGATTATTCTGGAGAACCAGGACCAAGAGGATACAGAGGCATCCATCGGCTGTAAAAAAGGCAGTCTTTCTCGTACGAGCGTAGAGGCAATTGTCATATGTCTTACCAAGAGTCACTACTTCCTAGAATCGAAATAACTCCTGGTGTGTGTGGAGGGGCGGCTTGCCTTGCCGGAACCCGTATCCCCGTCTGGATTTTAGAGCAGTACCGTCGCTCCGGGGCGAGTGACGCAGAACTCTTGCGCTCCTATCCAGGCCTGCGAGCCGAGGACCTCGTTCATGCGTGGGCCTATGTCCACTCCCATCAGAATGAGATTGAGCAACACATCCGGGAAAATGAGGCCGCCTAGCCTATGGCGCGCTTGTATGGAGATGAAAATTTTCCATACCCTGTGGTTTTGGCGCTACGCCGTTTGGGGCACGATGTCCTCACTGCTCAGGAAGCAGGAAAAGCGGGGCAAAAAATACAAGATGCAGTGGTTCTGGCTGACGCCACTGCGGACGGGCGAGCCATATTGACACATAATCGGAAAGACTTCATCCACTTACACAACCAACAGCCCAACCACTCAGGAATCATTGTGTGCACCATTGATTTGGATTTTGAAGGCGCGGCCAACCGTATTGACACGGAGATTCGCTTGTATCTCGAGTTGACGAATCGCCTCATTCGAGTGAACCGCCCTCGGGCTGAAAGGGCCTGACGAAAGGAGCAGCAGCATGCGCGATGTGAAAATTGCTGAGATTCCAGATATCGAGGTCGATCCCGTCACCCTCGACATTATCGAGAGCGCGCTCAAGAACTATCGCTATGAAATGGATGCGGTACTGTTCCGCACGGCCATGTCACCGGTGATCCGCGAGCAGCACGACGAATTTCCCATGATCTGTGATCCCAACGGCCGTATGGTTGTCGGGCAGTTTGGCTCCTATATCCGGGAGATGATGGAACGTTTTGACCAGCCGCTCTATCCCGGCGATGTCATTCTGCTCAACGACCCCTATCTGTGCGGGGGAGCAATTTCCCACATCAACGACTTTCTCGTGCTCGTCCCCGTCTTTGACGGCGACGAGCTCATAGGCTGGACCTCCATGTTCGGCCATCAAATGGACGTGGGTGGCCCGCTGCCCGGCTCGTTTCCAACTAACGCGACCTCGATCTTTGGCGAGGGACTCCGTATTCCGCCGGTTAAACTGTTTGAAAAAGGCAAGCTCAACCAGGCCGTCCTGGACCTGATTCTGAATAACGTCCGCATTCCCATGATGAACCGCTCGGATCTCATGGGTATTGTGGCCGGCTGTAAAACCGCTGAACAGCGCGTGCAGGAACTATGCGAGCGCTTTGGGCGGGATACCTATCTGGCTGCCTGCCAGGCATTGCTGGACCGGACCTACCGGGCCGTCCAGACCCTCATCCAGCGCAATATCCCGACCGAGCCCCAGTCCTTCGAGGACTATATTGACGATGACGGGCTCGGCAACGGCCCGTTCAAAATGAAACTCACTATCTGGCGTGAGGGCGACAGGGCGGTCTTCGACTGGACCGGCACAGACCCGCAGGCAGTCGGACCGATCAATTTTTATCTTAACCCGGGCATGTTCAAGATGTTCATCGGCGTCTACCTCATCATGGTCTACGATCCGCAGATTCTGTTTAACGACGGTTTTTACGATCTGATCGACGCCCGCATGCCGGACGGCTCCCTCCTCCATCCGAAATTCCCCGCCCCGCTGGGCTGTCGCACCCATGCCCTGGCCCGTCTGTTCGATGTCATGGGCGGCTGTCTCGGCCAGCAGAGCCCGGAGCTGACGACCGCGGCCGGCTACGGCACCAGCCCCCACCTGCTGTACAGCGGCAACGATAAGGACAGCAACTTCTTCTTTATTATGGAAATCGGCTGCGGCGGCATTCCGGGCCGACCGATTGGCGACGGCATGGATGGCCATTCCTGGTGGCCGCTCTTCACCAATATTCCAACCGAATACCTCGAAAGCTATTGCCCCCTGCGCGTGGACCGCTATTCGTCGGTCATCGACTCCGGCGGAGCCGGTTTGCATCGGGGCGGGAATGGCATCGACAAATGGTACACCTTTCTCGAACCCGGCGAGGTCGCCATTCACGACGACCGCTGGCTGACTCCCCCCTGGGGGATTCTCGGGGGCAAACCGGGGATGCGCTCAACGAAAATCCTGGTCCATACCGATGGAACCCGAACCGTTCTTCCTTCAAAATGTGACCAGATCAAAGTTGAACCAGGCGACCAGCTCATCTTCCAGACCGCGGGAGGCGGCGGCTGGGGAGACCCGCTGGAGCGCGAGATTGAGAAAGTCCGGGTTGACGTCGTGCGCGAGTTGGTGTCCGTGGAGAAGGCCGCGTCCGATTACGGCGTGGTATTCGACCCGTCTACGTCCGAAGTTGACGAAGCGGCCACCCGGGCCCTGCGTCAGCGCATGAGAGAGAGCCGGGGCGAGCTACAGACGTTCGATTTTGGCCCGCCCCTCCAAGAACTCTTGGCGCGCTGTAAAGAGGAGACCGGGCTGGAGCCGCCTACCGCTCCCAGCTTACCGCCGGGCTGGGAGACAAACGGGGTGAAGAAAGTCGCAGCCTGACCTCTTGTCTTTACCTTGTCTCTCATGAGTAAGGATGGAAGTCAGAGGAATCGAGCACTAGCCTGTCGTTCGAGACCGATGATAGCCCTCAACGCTCCTACTGTCGGTTTGAATCGGATAGCCTGGCATGTGCTCGTCATCGCCTTCTTCCTTCTCTTCTCCTGTGACCAACTCCGCAACCAACCGCTGACCGGACACCGTGACATTGCAGCCGCTCTCCGACCGTTGCTGGACCTGGGGTATGCCGGACTGGACTATCCGACCTACCATACCGAGTTCCAGGCGTTTCAAACGCTTGTACGGCAAAAGATGGAGGAAACGCCTCACGAAATGCGGCCGTACGTCAACACCATCGTGACCTATCTGCAAGTCGCAGACAAAGTGCTGGAGTGGCACGCGCAACAGTCCGAAGAGCAGCAGCCACCCCAGCTCACCACCTGGGTAGCCGACTACCCATTTCTGAAAGCCGCCCTAGGTGCCCGGCTCGAAGCGCCACATGCCTTTGATACGGAAACCGCGCTCCAACTCCTGTTTGAAAAAACAGACGAAACACTCGTGGCCATGCAGATCAAGAACAAACCCATATAAGCGAGGAGAGACCAATGGGAAAACTCGACAATAAAATCGCCCTCATCACCGGCTCAAGCAGCGGTATTGGAAAAGCGGTCGCCCTCGCCTTTGCCAAAGAGGGGGCCGACCTTGCCCTCAACTATCCGAACGACTCCCAGGCCGACAATGCCATGGCGGTCCAGCAGGATATTGAAGCTCTTGGCCGTCGAGCCGTCTCCATTCGGGCGGACGTTTCCCAGGAAGATGCTGTACAGCACCTCGTTGATACCACGGTACAGACCTATGGCCGTATCGACATTCTGGTCAACAATGCCGGCATTGCCTCTGCCGCAACCGTCGAGAACATGCCGGTTTCCATGTGGGACCAGATGTTGGCGGTCAACCTGAGGAGTGTCTTTCTGTGTACGCGCTTGGTCTTACCGCTGATGTATAAACAAGACTACGGCAAAATTATTAGCACCGCCTCGCAACTCGCCTATCTCGGCTCGCCCGGTCTGGGTCATTACTGTGCGGCCAAGGCCGCCATCATTGCGTTTACCCGCTCGCTGTCGCGTGAAATCGGAACCCGCAACATCAATGCGAATTGCGTCGGCCCTGGCGCGACCCAAACCCCGATCCTCAAGGGTATCAGCAGCGAGGCCCTGGAAGCCATTCGGGCCAGCATTCCCAAAGGTCATCTGGCAACGGTCGATGATATTGCGCCGACCTATGTTTTTCTGGCCTCCGACGAATCTAGCCACTATGTCGGACAATGCCTCAGTCCCAACGGTGGTGATATCATGCTCTAAATTCGCATCTCTTGTCCCTCCCCTCTTCCGCCTATAGACTCAGCCGCCGTGCCTGAGCCGCCCTCCCCCTCGCCGAGTCAGGAAGTCTTGTTCACCCGAGACTTTATCCTGCTATGTCTGGGGACCTTCTTGTTCGCCGGTAGCATGTTCCTGCTCTTTGCCGTCCTGCCGGTCTTTGTGGTCGAGGAACTTCACGGCGCGGACTCTCAGGTCGGTCTGATCATGGGCGCGTTCGCCGTTTCCGCCCTGCTCGTGCGCCCCATGACCGGCCGTTTGGTTGACCAGTGGAGTCGAAAGACCATCCTCAGTATCGGCGCTCTCATCTACTGTCTGGCTCCCGCGCTCTATACCCAGGCCGAGTCCGTCCCGGTCATGCTGGGTCTGCGTTTTTTTCACGGATTAGGGATAGCCGCCTATACGACCGCCGCCGGGGTCATCGTTGCCGACCTGGCCCCGCCGAGTCGTCGCGGGGAGGGGATGGGCTATTACGGCATGTCCCTGAACCTGGCCATGACCATTGGCCCGGCCCTGGGGGTCATACTCATCGGCCACATCGGCTACGATTCCCTGTTCTGGCTGTGCGCGGCCCTCGGCCTCGGCAGTCTTGTCCTGTCACAATTGATCCGGGAGCCGGCGCGCGCTCCGTCCCAGCACCAGGCAGGTACCCAGCCGCACAAATGGGTGAGCCGGGCCGCGCTCTTTCCCGGTTTTATTGCCGTCTGCATGACGGTCACCTTCGGCGCTGTGGTCTCCTTTCTGCCGCTCTTTGTCAAAGCCGCCAACCTGGGCAATCCGGGCATATACTTCAGCGTATATTCCATCGTGGTCGTGGTCTCACGTCCCTTTGCCGGGCGGCTGTCCGACCGCTTTGGCCGCGCCGCGGTGATTGTTCCCGGTATGGGCTGCCTGGCGGTCGCGATGGCCACGCTCGCGCTGGCGTCGTCCCTTCCCAGCCTCCTGATTGCCGCCGCCTTACAAGGCTTGGGCTTTGGCGCTGTGCAGCCCTCCATCATGGCTCTTGTTGTTGATCGTTCGTCCTTGCACGAGCGCGGGGCTGCGCTGGCCACGCTGATGGGGGCGTTTGATGTTGGAGTGGGGCTGAGCAGTATCGTCTTGGGGGCAGTCCTCGAATACACCGATTTTACAGTGATGTTTTTGTGTGCGGGCGGCGTGGCTCTCGGCGGCGCTGCCGGAGCGGCGTGGGGAACGCGGGCAAGGGCCAAGCCGGAGGGCTGACGCATTCTTGTCCGCACGACTTCCGGCCCCTCTCCATCCGGCGTTGGCGCTTGCCGTATCCTTGCGGCAGGCCAAGGGCTCGGTTAGGCTGGCGGCAACAGCAGCAGCTCTGGAAGGAAACAGAATCCATGCGCAGAACGGCTTTTTCCATGTGTGGCGTACTGGTTGCGCTCGTGCTGAGCGTCGTGTTGACAACCCCTGTCCACTCGCAGGGTCAGGGTCTCCCCACTCGGGAAGATATCCAACAGTGGATTAGCATGAATCTGACCACGCTTCCCCAATTCAAAGAGGGCGATGTTCTGAGACAGGCCGATCTGGAGAAGCTGCGCCCCTTCCTGCCACCGCGCTATATTGACGAGTTTGATTTTCCTGAAGTCGCGTTTCACGTTGCACCAACGGGCCATTACCCGCCCCACCCCGATTATCTGGCTGCGACCGAGCAGTACGCCAATCAAACCCGCCTCGCCGCGGACGGGGCACTTGAGAATTATATTGCCGGGCGGCCATTTGCCCAAGCGCTGATCAATCCTGACGACCCGACTTCGGGGGTCAAGGCAGCCTGGAATTTCAATTACCGCTGGCAGTATTACGGGATGAATGTCGAGCGCTATCTGGGCGCGCTCATTGCCAAGGGCGGAAGCGCGTCACGGCTGTCCGGGTTCCCGGAGGACCTGATTCAGGGCGGCGGGAGAGCCATCCGCCATCTCGTTGCCTTATACCAGCGCGTCTACCACAACCATTTGGCCCAGTTATCGCAGCAGGGTCATCTCCTGCCTTTTACTGATGCGGGGCGATTTGAATACAAGGATTATGTCGAGGTGCTTGAGCCGTACGATGTCCGCGGACAACGGTTTATGATCTATCGCTATGATAACCCGCGTCAGCCGGACGACGCCTGGGGCTTCCTGCCCCAACTGCGCAAGGTCCGTCGCCTGTCCACGCACGAGCGGGATGATTCCGTTGCCGGAACAGAAATGACGCTGGACGATTTTACCGGGTTTTCCGGTCGTATCCTCGACCATGAGTGGAAATTTCTGGGATGGAAGGTGCTGTTGCACGTCATGAATTCCCAGCACCCGTATGCCCGCTTCTACGGCCCCAACGGCTGGCTGCCCAACGACCGCTGGGAACTGCGTTTATGTGCCGTTGTCGAACAAACGCCGACCATGCCCCGCAACTACAGCAGTAAAATTTACTTTTGGGATGCGGAGACCTATGAGACGGCGATGGTCCTGGTTTTTGACGCTGATGGCAAGCTCTGGAAGGTCAACGACCTGCTGCACGGCTGGTCCGAAGACTCCAGTCAGGCCGAGTCGGACCGGGGTAAGCAGGTGCCGCGCAATATCGGTTTTACGATTGTTGATGTCAAACAGGAACAGGCCACGATTTTCTCCGCCTACACCATTGAGTACCCCGACGTCGATCTCGAACACGTCGAAGAACGCTACGACGTGAATATCTTAAGCCAGGGGCGAAGATAACATGAGGAGGTAGTCCATATGTTGACCAAATTGCAGAAATGGGGAAATAGCCAGGGAGTACGGTTCACAAAGGCAATTCTAGATCAAGCCCAAATCCGTGTAGGCGACCAAGTCAACGTCTCGGTTCGGAAAGGGCGGATTATCGTTGAACCTGTGCGTACAGTACGGGGGGAATACGACTTGAAGGACCTAATCTCGAAACTACCCGAAGATTACCGGACTGGAGAGGCGGATTGGGGACCACCAGTCGGCAAGGAAACATGGTAAATGCCCGATTATGTCCCGAAGAAAGGGGATTTCGTGGTTTTGACCTTCGATCCGCAAGCGGGACACGAGCAAAAAGGCCGGCGGCCAGCCTTGGTGGTAAGTAATACCTTGTTCAACCGCCATACGGGGCTCGCCATGGTCTGCCCCATCACGAACACGTTTAGAAATATCCCCTTTCACGTCGAAGTTCCCGAAAAATCTTCTCTGACCGGGTACATCATGGCAGAACAGATCAAGTCGGTCGATTACAACAGCAGACGGGTAAAGTTCGTCGAAAAGGCTCCCGATTTCGTTCTGAATGAGGTTCTGAGTATCCTCGACGCCTGCCTGTACGAACCATCTTCATGAATGCTGCCTTATACGCTTCCCGTAATTAAACCACCCCTTCCTCACGCAACCGCCCGACCTCCTGCGCCGAATAGCCAAGCAGGTCTGTCAACACCTCGTCCGTATGCTCTCCCAATACAGGTGGCGGGAGGCGGAACTCGACCGGGGTCGCAGAGAGTTTGAGCGGCGATCCGGCGAGCCGGACTTCTCCCGCGGTCGGATGCGGCATGGCCACGCGCATGTCGCGGGCAAGCACCTGTTCATCAGCAAAGACTTCGTCAATGGACTGGATGGGCCCGCACGCAATCCCCGCGGCCCGAATTTTCCGCAGCCAGCCGTGGACCGTGTCCGTGCCAAACACGTCTTGGAGAAGGGGAATAAGGGTTGCCCGGTTTTGCACTCGCGCGGGGTTGGTGGAAAAACGTTCGTCAGCCGCCAGCTCAGGGCGGGCAATGAGCTGGCAGAGTTTCTGCCATTGGCTATCGTTGCCAACAGCCAGACAAAAATAGCCGTCTTGGGCCTGAAAGGACTGATACGGCACAATGGATGGATGGGCGTTGCCGTATCGACCGGGCTTGGTGCCGGACACCAAATAATTACTGCCCACGTTGGCCAGCCACGCGACCTGGACATCCAGCAGAGAGATGTCGACCGCCTGTCCCTGGCCCGTTTTCGTTCGGGCGAGCAAGGCAGCCTGAATGGCATTAGCAGCGAACAAACCCGCAGTGATGTCGGTAATGGCGACCCCGACTTTCATGGGCTCGCCCTCGGCCTCGCCGGTGATGCTCATCACCCCGCCCCGGCCCTGAATAATGAAGTCGTAGCCGGGCAGGTCCTTGTCCGGGCCGGTCTGGCCGTAGCCGGTAATCGCGCAATAGACTAGCCCCGCATTCTCCTGCTTGAGCTGTTCATAGCCAAGATTCAGCGACGCCATTTCCCCGGATTTGAAGTTTTCAATGAGCACATCGCTGACTCGAACGAGACGGCGGATCAACTCCTTGCCCGCATCCGATTTGAGATTGACGGTAATACTTTTTTTATTGCGGTTGGCGCATAGATAATATGCGCTTTCCCCGCCCGCAAACGGCGGCCCCCAGGCACGGGTGTCATCACCGCTTCCCGGCCGCTCGATTTTGATGACCTCGGCCCCAAGGTCTCCCAGGGTCATGGCGCAAAACGGCCCGGCTAATATGCGCGAGAGATCAAGGACCCGAAAGCCAGCCAGTGGTTGCACCATGTTCATTACCCCACGCAGGTGGAGTATGCGCAAACCACACCCCCGCGCAATCCCCTACCCCTCTTAACCGAGTATGCCGCAGAATTCGTACCGCTGAGAAGAAACTGATATAGTAGGAAACCGGTTGTCTATTCGGGAAATGGAGAGAGTAGACAGCGGACGCTTCCTGTGGATGCGGTGAGGAGGTTGTGGATGAAGGGAACGTTTACCTACCAGTGTCAACAATGTGAAGGATTATTCACCAACGCTCCCATGGGGAGTTGTTCTTTCTGCGGTTCACAAGCCATCGTCTCTTTAGGCTGGTATCAGTTATCTTCGGATAAACGACAGAGTTGGCTTGAGCGTATTCATGGCCGGCCAAGCCGAGAGCCAGGCAAAGAGGCTACGCAGACTGGCAAATAGCGGTTGCTCGGGTAGTGCCGGTTTTACATTCGTATCAAGGACAATGCGAGGCTGGTTCATTTGGCACGACGCGACCAAGCCACGGCTTCAGCAATGTCAGCCTCGGACAGCCCTAGTTCGGCCAGCTTGGCCTGCACGGCACCCGCCCGTACAAAACGGACCGGCGTCAGCACGATGCGGACGTTCTCCTCGGTCACCTCGAAATACTCGGTGTCTTTGAAATTGGACAACACTGCTTTCGGCAGGGTCAGTTGATTTTTGGACGTGAGCTTAGCGAGCATGAGCATTTCTCTCCATCGCACTCTGCAATTCAAGAACCACCGGAAGAGAGGGAGCGCCTCAGCCAGTCCCGGACCGTGTCCAGCAGGGAGGACGGCGGGGATGGCGTATCGGCGGGCGGGGCAGCCAGGCTGCGGCTCTCCTCCCACCACTCAACGTGGGTCAGGCGGAGTTGGGCGATGCGGGCGATGGCGGGAATGAGTTGGGTCGTGATGAACGCCTTGTTCACCGCGCTCTCCAGCAGCAGGTCGGTCTGGGCGACATAGCTCTCGGTGCTAGAATCCAGGCTTGAGATAATAGCGCCATCCGTCATGCCGGGCACGGCTGTTTTCAGAGCGCCCCCCTCAAGCCGGGTCAAGGCTTTCTGGACGACGAGTCGGGTTGCAGAGTCGTGGGTGTCAACGAGAAAAATGAGGGAGAGATAGCGTAGCGTTGAGCGGTGGGGCTTTGGCTGGGCAATGCGGCATAGCCCGGAGAGTGCCTCGTTTCCGGGACGCTCAAGCGTGAACTCAAAGAACGCCAGCATTTGTTCGCCGGCATACAGATCAATCAGCTCTTGTCTGAGGTCGATGACGCCCTCAGACCCCTGTCTGTTCCCTGTGTCCCTTGTTTTCTCCATGTCTGCGCCTCTCTCCTTAGCCGCCAATGCGCATCGAGATTGGACCGTATCACATCTTTTCAACGCGGGTCATTATAGACTCTCTTGATCCATTTAGTATATTATGAACATATACAAAGATGATTGATCTTGACCGGATCGTCGGCTTTCAGTGGGACCAGGGCAACGCCCGGAAGAGTGCCGAGAAGCACGCCGTCAGCCAGTCCGAAGCAGAGGAGATATTCTTCAACACACCGCTTCTAATCGTTAGCGATCCCGATCATAGTCGGTCCGAGCTACGGTTCCATGCCCTCGGCGTCACCGAGGCGGGGCGACGGCTGCATGTAACCTGGACGTTGCGAGAAGAAAACACCCTGATTCGCGTCATCTCCGCCCGAGATATGAGCCGCAAGGAGCGAACCCGTTATGAGCAGGAAACGTAAATCCATTCCCCCCTTCAAGAGTGAGGCGGAAGAGCGAGCCTTTTGGGAAAGCCACGATTCGACCGATTATGTGGACTGGAGTCGAGCCGAACGTGCCCGGTTCCCCAACCTCAAACCGTCCACCAAAGCGATTTCCCTCAGGTTACCCGTCGATCTGCTGGAGCGGATCAAGATCGCGGCCAACAAGCGGGACGTTCCGTACCAGTCGCTCATCAAAGTCTGGCTGGCCGAGAAGGTTGACGCCTAGGAGCGGCTTCCCCTCCACGGTCCGACCCCGGAAGACGACATAAAAAAGGGCGCCCTTTTTGGACGCCCCGGTTTTGTACACTCGCCAGTCTTTTAGTCCAGGTTGTACAGCTCAGCCACGTTGTCGTGAAGAATCCAGTTCTTCTCTTCTTCGGTAAGATGCGCCGTATGCTCCTTCAGGAGTTCCTGCGACCACGGCCAGGTCGAGTCGCTATGCGGGAAGTCGTTGGCCCACATCAGACGGCGCGGGTTGCACATGTCTTTCATGCGGAACGCCACCCAGTCGTCCTGAAAGGTCGTGTAGATATGCTCGCTGAAATACTCGCTCGGCATCTTTGACAGTTCCTGGCCGGGTTTGAGCCAGTAGCGATGCCGGTCGTAGGCATGATCCATGCGGTACATATAGTGCGGCACCCAGCCGGCGTCGGCTTCGACACACACGATTTTCAGTTTGGGGTTGCGCTCAAACACCCCACCCAGAATAAACGTCCCCATCAGGTCCTGGTTGCCCCGAATAATGGACAGGAAGCCGTTCAGCTTGGGTCCGCGCGGAGAGGAGCCGACCACATCGCTCCGGCTGGTGAGGATGTGAAAACTCAGCGGCATCTGCAAGTCGATGGCCGCCTGCCAGAACACGTCATAGAGCGGGTCGTCGTAATCGGACACCTGGGGGTTGCCCGGCATCATCACCCCGCGCAGGCCCAGCTCTTTTATCTTGCGCAGGTCGTCTATGCCTTCATCAACCGAACGCATGGCCGTCTGGCCCAGGCCGATCAGGCGGTCCGGATGGGTTGAGCAGTATTCCGCGATCCACTCGTTATAAGCGTCAAAGCAGGCCTTCTTGTAGTCAAAGTCGGAGTGATTACACAGCAGCATGCCGACGGTGGGATAGATCACCTCGGCGGCCACGCCGTCCCGGTCCTGGTCGGCCAGACGTGCCTCCGGGTCCCAGCCGCCACGGTGCAGATCCTCAAACTTGGCACCGAACATGGCAAGGTCCTCGGCCTTCTGTCCGGCCGCGGCAACCAGCCCCATAGGGACCGGCTGCTTCATGCCGCTGATGACGAACAGATCACCCTTCTTTTCGTCGTGGATCATGTGCGGCGCGGTATCTTTATACTTCTTGTCAATGCGATCCACATAGGTGCCCGGCGGTTCGGTGATATGCGAATCGGAAGAGATAATGGGTTTGAGCATGTATGGCTTCTCCTTGTGCGGTGACCTTATTTTGCCGAGAACAGCGTCTCCTCAGTCGGTCCCGCTTTATGCGGATTAAAATACGGAATCACATACTGCCCAATCCGATTAATCGAGCGCATGATGTTCTTGTGCGGAATCCGACCGGCCTGCTTGAAGAAAATCACCTGATCCAGGCCGGCCTGGTCAAAGTTTTCGAGCTTGCGGTTGACCTCATCCGGGTTACCGACCGTGACCATGGGGTGCTCTTTGATCTGCGCATCGCTCAAGTCGTTGGCATCCGCTTCCAGGTCGAACAGGGTGCGCAGATATTCGTACGAGTACAGATTATTCTTGACCATCAGGGGCTCGAACAGCTTGGCCACGTTGTGCAGAAACCAACGCGCCCCGTCGATGCCAATCGCCTCTTCCTCTTTGTTCTCGGCCACATGACAGATGGCCACCCCGGCAAACCGCTCGTTGATCACCTGCGACACCACGTCGCTGCGGTCTTTGCACTTCTCCCGGTAGGTGTCCATGGTCTTCTGGACCTGTTCCCAGTTCAGATTGAAGCTGAGCACACCCAGGCCGCGGTCGGCGGCCATTTCATAGCTGTCCGGGGCCACGCAGGCCATCCACATCGGCGGGTGCGGCTCCTGAATGGGTTTGGGTACGACCCGGCGAGGTGGGACCTGAATGGTTTTGCCGTTGTATTCCAGAATCTCTTCGGTCCAGGCCTTCACGATTACGTCGAGGGCCTCACGCACCTCCTCACGCGTCCGGTCGTAATCCACCCCAAAGCCGTCCAGCTCCTGGGCGGTGGTTGACCGGCCCGTGCCCAGGTCCATCCGCCCATTGCTCAGAATGTCGAGCACGGCGGCCTGTTCCGCCACCTTGATGGGATGGTTGAAGCGGTGCGGCAGGAGGCGCACACCGTGGGCGATACGGATGTTCTTGGTGCGTTGTGAGACCGCCCCGTAAAACACCTCGGGGGCCGGGCTGTGGGAGTATTCCTCCAGAAAATGATGCTCCACCTCCCACACATAGTCAAAGCCAACCTGGTCGGCCCGTTCGATCTGGGCCAGGGCTTCGTGGTAGACGTTGTACTCACTCAGCTTGTTCCACGGGCGGGGCGTTTCCATTTCGTACAGCATACCGAATTGCATAACCTACTCCTTTTTTGGTTGTTCGTTTCTGTGTACAGAGCACGTCGGGTCAGGACAGCCCGTACACGCCGGCTACATTCTCACCCAGGACTTTCCGCCGACTCTCTTCGGACAGCGGCTCCACCATCTTCGTCAGGTCTTTAATATAGTCGCAGGTATGATCGTCGTGGGGGAAATCGCTCGCCCAGAAGAACTTGTCCGCGCCGATATACTCAATCAAGTACGGCAGGGCGCGCTCATCCGGGTCGGCCGATATCCAACACTGGCGCTGGAAGTAATAGCTCGGAACTTCTTTGAGCGGGACGCTTCTGCCGAGGGCGGTCTTATACGCCGCGTCCATGCGGTCGAGCATATGTCCGATCCAGCCCGCCCCGGATTCGAGTACGACGACCTTTACGGTGGGGAAGCGATCGAACAGACCGTATTGAAACAGCCCCAAAAAGGCCTGCTGGGGTCCCTGGCCGCCCAGCATGTCCACCCACCATTCGCCCCATTTATACATCTCACGGAAACGCTGGTAGACGCGCCGGTTCGGCGGTTCGGCCACGGGATGAATCCCGATCGGAACGTCCAGGTCCTGGGCCATAGCCCAGAACGGATCGTGGTCCTTATGCCCGTGGGCTTTGTCGGTCAGCGTATAGGGTGAGATAAAAGCGCCCTTGGCCCCGGCCTTGACGGCCCGTTCCAGTTCCTGAGCCGCGGCCTCGCCTGAGGTGAGACAGATATGGGCGATCGGAATCAGCCTGCCACCGGAATCGGAACAAAAATCAACGATCCAGCGGTTATAGGCACGGGTGTAGGCCTGGGCCAGATCGTGGTCGGTGACTTCGGTTTCCCATTCCAGGCAGATCGTTGGATAGATCAGCGCTTTGGCCAGATTTTCCTGGTCGAGCAGGGCCAGACGTTCTTGGGGATCGTTTCCCCCAAAGGGGACGCTTTTTGTGTAGCCCTGTTGCTTAATGCCGGTGCGCTCTTCAAATGTACTGCCCATGCTTGTGCCGCGGGCCAGGATTTCCGCGTCAAAATAGCGCGAGCGCTGGCCGTTCAGTTCCAGATGGTCGAGCCCGTCCGGGCCGGGCCGAATCCGAATGGCCCGCTCACGATATTCCGGGTCAATATACCGCTCCCACAGATCGGCGGGTTCATTAATATGGCCATCGGCATCAATGGCCCCTGCATACGGTAGCCGTGAGGTTTGAAACACCTTCCCTCCTCCGTGAATACGCCGGTGAGTATTGAAAACTCGCGTGTTCGTATGAGGCGTTATTGTTACAGTGCCCCTCCGGGGGTGTCAATCCGAAGCAGGACCCGCGCTTTGAAAAAAGTCTAGCACTTGTGCCGCTAGTTCGTCCGCCCGAGCGTTCAACTCGTCTTCCGTCAGATTGGCTATGGGGTGGGCAGTCACCAGAAATCGATAGTCCTGGACTCCCCAACTGGCGGCCATGGCGCGGCCGGTAGCAATAAAGGGCGTGGTCACGATGGATGCGGTGGGGATACCGGCTCGCTCCAATTTCAGTCCGTCGAGCACACTGCTCGAACTGCACGACCCTCAATCACCCACACCGGCCAGCACAATATCGACCTGTTGCCGAAACAGCGAAATCGTTTCTTGGCTGACGGTATGGCCAGATGACTGCTTACGATTCACGGATACCAAGCGTATGCCGTACTGCTGCTCCAGCCGCTCGGCCACCTTGCACAGCAACTCCTTGGAATTGAACTTGGTGTTTTCAACCAGCCCGACCCGCAGCCCCCGGAACGAGCCGGGTCGCGGCGCATACGCAAATTCCTGGGTCTCCGACGGGAGAGTCGGATCAAAAACCGTACGACGCATTCGCCTTCCTCCTTTATCGTCTCAGTTACACCCGCACCAGTTCGGTCACGCTACGCGTCCACTTATTCCCCCAGCCCGGTAAGCACGCCGACCAACTCCCGCCTTGGGCTCCCGCGCAGACAATCAACACATCATCTGGGTCACGCATGACATAGCGCCACGTTGTTTCATCTTCGGGCCGAATCTCCCCCGGCAGCCGCCCGGCCCGTTTGAAATCCGCCACACTCCGTCGCGCCTGCTGAATCACCCGCTCCTGGACCTGTCGCCGGCTCCAGCCGCTGTGTTTGATGATTTCGGCATGCTCGCCGGCGAGCACCAGCAGGCTCTGATTAAACCCGTATACGTTTGGCGAGGCGAGATTACACACAGCATCGGCAAATTCCAGCAGTAGGGGTTCGGGCGTACTGGCCAACTGGTTATACACCCCCATGAGCGTATTGGACGCGTACAACGTCACCGTACTGTCCTCGGATCGAAAGCCGCGTTCAACGTGGAACGGTTGCCAGGGATGGTTTTCTTCATTCTCGGCAAAACAGAACGCATATTTCCCCGGTGAGCCCAAAGTGGCCTTATCCAGCAAACCAGGGCGGGTATTGAGTACATTGAGCATGACCAGACGGAGCGCCCGGCCGATGGTCGCATTGGGACGAAATCCCGGCCCAAAGGCATTATGGGTCGCGTTGATCCCGAGCGCGGGACCAATCGGACCGTTCACGATCAGGGTAAGCGCCGACCCGCCGGTGCTGGTTGCCGGATTGTGATAGTGAAACTCGGGTCGGCACAGCCCTCGCACCGCAGCCAGCACAACGGGGAAATACTCAGGCAAACAGCCGGCCATCACGGCATTGATGGCCACTTTTTCGGCCAGGATAGTCACGTTCCGTTCCGCAATAGTCCCCAGACTCTCCGCCGCTTTGACCTGTCCGGCCTCCAGCATCGCCCGGACGGATTCTTCGGTTGGCGGGACGAGCGGCAGCCCGTCACTCCAGCCCTGCTGGTAATAGAACTCAACCCAGGCCGCGGCTTCAGCCGGGTCGGTTGGGGGTATGTGTTTGTCCATATGCCCTTAGTCGCTTCAGAGTCTCATAGCATAAGCATTGCACGGGAGTCAGGAGCCAGTACAATGACAACGAGATACGGAGGGCCTTGGAACATGTTTTTGGGAGACAGGTATGAATGAGGCCAAGCTGCTCGAACGCATTACTATCGATCCGAAAATCTTCGGCGGCAAGCCCATTGTCCGAGGACGAAGACTCGCGGTCGAACATATTCTTGGTATGCTGGCAGCGGGAGATACCGCCGAGACCATACTTTCAGGCTACTCTTGGCTTGAGCCGGAAGATATCCAGGCTTGCCTCCTCTATGCGCGGCAGCTTGTGAGTCATGAACGCGTCGAGCCATTCTTTATTAAACCCCCCTCATGAGGCTTCTGCTTGATAGCTGTGTCTGGGGCGGAGTCCGCCAGGATATGAGAGCCGCTGGCCATGATATCCTGTGGGCGGGCGAGTGGGATGAAGACCCGGGCGATGAAGAAATTCTCAGTCGAGCTTTCCATGACCGTCGTATCCTCGTGACCTTAGACAAGGACTTTGGCGAACTTGTTATTGTCCGCGGCCAGCGCCATTCAGGCATTCTTCGCCTCGTCAATCTCTCGGCACGTCAACAAGCAGCAGCCTGCATTCAAGTACTCGCTACGCACGGTAGGGATTTGGAAGCTGGAGCGATCATTACCGCCGAGCCGGGCAGATTACGCATCCGCCCGGCTTCGCCCACTTCTTCATAGGTTACCCTGATATTCCAGGGCTAAGCGTACCCGCCTTGCCGCCCGGCCTCGCCTCCGTTATGCCGGGCTCGACCGGACTGTCTCGCGTCTTTCCCCCGCCTTGCGGAGTGGCCCAAGTGAGGAAAGTCAAAGAGACCGAGCAGCCTCCGAAAGAGTATGGTATGGAAAGAAAAAAGGACCTCCCTGAAAGGACTCTGCCATGCCACACCGCTTTATGACCTTGCGCGAAATTCGACGCGCCGCAAAAACCATTCTGCCCCCCGGCCCGTGGGCGTTTGGCGCTGGAGGCGCGGAAACGGAAACCACGCGCCGCCGCAACCGCCGGGCGCTTAAGCGCCTGGCCATCCGCCAGCGGGTCCTGCGCGATGTCCGCCATATCGATATCAGCACAACCTTTCTGGGACTCGAACTACCCACCCCCTTTGCCATCGCGCCGATGGGCGGTCTGGTGCTCTTTCATCCGGAAGGCGACCTCGAAATGGTGCGCGGAGCAAGCCCCAGCCGCAACCTCGCCTTTGTGAGCGGTGTCACCGGCTGGTCGGTCGAAGATCTGGCCCAGACCGCGCGCGGCCCCTTGATATATCAGCTCTACTGGAGCGGCCCGCGCTCCTGGTGTCAGGATTTGCTCGCCCGGGTGGAAGCCTCGGGCTATCACGCCGTCTGCCTGACGGTTGACGTACAGACCTATAGCCGCCGTGAGCGGGATGTTGAGCTGCGTTTTGATCCACAGCGGGCACGGGCAATCGCCCCCAACGAACAGCCACCTGAGTTCGACTATCAGACCCGCCTGACCTGGGACGATGTGGCCTGGCTCAAGAGTATTCTGTCGGTTCCCCTGGGCCTAAAGGGCATTCTCACCCCGGAAGACGCCAAGCTGGCCGTTGAGGTCGGAGCCGAAATCATTTGGGTCTCGAACCACGGCGGCCGCCAACTCGATTCCACCCTGGCGACAATTGATGCCTTGCCGGATATTGTCGCCGCCGTTGAGGGCAAAGCCCAAATCGTGATCGATGGCGGCTTTCGGCGGGGCACGGACATTATTAAAGCCCTGGGGTTGGGAGCCAATCTGGTCGCTATGGGCCGGCCCATGCTGTGGGGCCTGGCCGCGGACGGCGCGGCCGGGGTGCACCGGACAGTCGAATTGCTCCGCGACGAACTGGAAACCAACCTGGCCCTGTGCGGGCAAACCAGCGTGCGCACGCTGGAGCCGAACCTGATTCGCAAGGTGGACTACTGAGCCTACGACTTCAATCGATAAAGAGACGCGCCTGAATCACACACAGGAGGACGCATGCAGTTTGGCATTATCTTTCCCACCCGCATCGATGACTGGCAACTGGTGAAAGACGCCGAGGACCTGGGCTATGACCGGGCCTGGGTCCCGGACTCTCAGATGATCTGGTCGGACTGCTATGCCACCCTGGCGCTGGCCGCGCAGCATACCTCGCGGATTCATATTGGCAGCGGAGTCTCGATTCCCGGCAGCCGCATCGCCCCGGTTACGGCCCATTCCATTGCCTCGATCAACCAGATTGCGCCGGGTCGCGTTTTCCTCGGCCTCGGCACCGGGCATACGGCCATGCGCGTCATGGGTATGAAGCCCATGCGCATCAAGCCCTTCCGCGAGTACCTGCGCGTAGTGCGGGCGCTTCTGCGCGGGGAAGAGGTTGACTACACCTTCGGCGACACCACGCGCACGATTCGCTTTCTCCACCAGGACCTGCGTTTTATCAACCTGGAAGACCCCATTCCGATTTATGTGGCCGCCAACGGACCGCGGGCGCTTGGCCTCACGGGTGAATTCGGGGACGGCCTCACGACCCTGCTCTACGAGGATACCAGCGTCCTGCGCGACCACTTACAGTTGATCCAGGCAGGAGCGGCCAAAGCCGGACGCAGCCTGCCGGACCCCTTTCATGTTTCCGCCGTCACCGCTGCCGTGATTCTGCGTCCGGGCGAGACCTTGGAATCGGACCGGATTATCGACGCCTGCGGTGCCTGGGTCACCACGGCGCTCCATTTTGTGTATGAGGTCTATCAGTTGACCAAGAATGAGGAGGTCATTCCACCGGCGTTTGCAGACACCTGGGAGGAGTATTGCGCCCATGTCGATCGGATGGAGACGCCGGCCGACAAACGCTACCTCCAACTCCACGACGGCCACAGCACCTATCTGGTGCCGGCCGAGCGGCGCTTTGTGACCCCCAAGGCGATTCAGGGTACGAGTCTGGTGGGCACGCCAGAGGAGATTATCGAACGCATCCGCGCGGCAGAGCAAGCGGGCATGCGCGAGCTGACCATCCTACCTCCGACCCAGACCAGCCGGGAGATGCTGGCAGAGTTTGCCGAGTTGGTGATGCGCAAATATTGAGGCTCGTGGGTGAAGGCTGCGACCGTCTACCCCTCAAGCTGTTCATTCAATCTGGCGACGGCTTCGACATAGCCCTCCACCATTTCCCGCACGACATCGCGGGTGGCCCGCACGTTGTTTTGCGTGCCGATGCCCTGCCCGGCGGGATAGGAGTACAACTGATAGGCGCCGGACTCCGGGGTCACGCCGGGGGCCTTCATGGCGTGGTCGATGCGGCGCAGGGAGGGGTAATTCAAAACGCTTTGGAGCGGGGTTTTGAGCGGCTCCGGGGTGTCGGGCCGATCCCATGCCTCGGTCCATGCCGAGCGTAAAAATCGGGCGTGTTTGCCCGTCATGGATCGGGTTCGTACCGTGTCATCCGTCCCCGCGACCAGCAGCTTTTGCCTGGCCATGCGGTCCAGTTCGGACTCGGCCGTCGTCAACCAGACGGAACCGCACCACACGCCCTGGGCGCCGAGCGCCAGGGCAGCGGCCATCTGCCGCCCGCTGCCTATGCCGCCGGCGCCGAGCACCGGGGTCGGGGCAACGGCATCGACAATTTCCGGGATCAGCACCATGCCGCCAATCTCTCCGGTGTGTCCTCCGGCTTCGTAGGACTGGGCGATAATCACATCCACACCCGCGGCTTTGTGGCGCTCGGCGTGCTTTTTCTTTCCTGCCAGGGCACCGACGTAGAGACCGCGCGCATGGGCTGCCTCAGTCACCCAATCCGGCGGTGTGCCGAGCGCGCTGACCAGAAGCCGAGCCTTGTGCTCAAACGCAATATCCACGATACCCTTGGCCTGTTTCTGGGAATAGCGTAAGCCGCGCTCCTTTTTTGAGGCGGTCAGATGGTCCGGCAACTCGGGTACCCCGGCCTCCTCCAGCAGTTTCTCGACGAACTGCCGGTGCTCGTCCGGGATGTATTCCTGGAGCGCCTTTTGATTCATCCCGCCGGTTGAAGCGCCTACGTAGTTTGAGGGCATCATCAGGTCCACACCGTACGGAATGTCGCCGAGTTGATCGTCTATCCATTGCAGATCGATTTCCAGGCGTTCGTCCGTGTGAATCGCGGCTCCGAGCACGCCGAGTCCGCCGGCCTTGCTGACGGCGACAACAACGTCGCGGCAGTGCGTGAAGGCGAAAATAGGATATTCGATACCAAACATGTTTGTGAGCGCCTGTGTCATGCCGTGCTCCTCAATCTTTTTTCGCCCGTATACAACCACGCTTGCGCCAAAGAGGCTACAACCTCGGTACTAGGAGTAGAGCGAAGAGTGCGCTAATCACTCACTCATGAGCAATCACATGAGCGATCAGGCGATCAAACGTATTAGCGTTGTTGGCGCAGGCTTAATGGGCCATGGTATTGCACAGGAGTTTGCCTTGGCCGGCCATCGGGTGACCATGCATGCGCGCACCCAAGCGAGTCTGACCCGAGCGGAGGAAAATATCCAGGCCAATCTTGCCCGCTTGATCGCACTCGGCGCGCTGACTGAGGACCAAGCCAGGCCGGTCCTGTCCCATATTCGGGCCGAGCTTGATCTGAAGGGAGCGGTCGAGGATGCCGATCTTGTGGTTGAGTCGGTGTTTGAAGAGGCAGAACTGAAGCGACACATCTTTGAGCAGCTTGACCGCCTTTGTCCGCCGCATACCATCCTGGCGAGCAATACCTCGACGCTCATGCCCAGCCAGTTCATGCATACCGTGCGGCGCGGCGACAGGGTTTTAGTCGCGCACTATGCCAACCCCCCCTATCTCATCCCCATTGTTGAAATTGTGCGTGGGCCGGCCACGTCAGATGAGACGCTCGACACCCTGTCCGGATTACTCACGCGCGTGGGCAAACGACCCGTCGTCGTGCAAAAAGAAGTGCCGGGCTTTATTCTCAACCGTTTGCAGGGTGCGCTGCTGCGTGAAGCCCTTGACATGGTGCAAAACGGTATTGCCAGCCCGCAGGATATTGATACGGCCATGAAGAATAGTATTGGCCGACGCTGGGCGGTTGCCGGGATTTTTGAAGTTTTTGAGTTGGCCGGCTGGGACTTGATCTCCGCCGCCATGCGAGGGCTGTATCCACATCTCACAACGTCGCAGAAGATCCCGCCGGTCCTGTCCGCAAAAGTTGTCCAGGACGAGCTCGGGGTAAAAACCGGCAAAGGGTTCTATGATTGGACACCGGAGTCGGCTGACGCCCTCCGCCAGCGGATCGCTCACGCCTTGGTTGAAACGGAGAGGTGGACACAGCAAGCCGGGCAACAAGATCGGGCGAAACCGCATTGACACTGAAAACCTCAGAGCGCTAGGCTCCAACACTATACAGAGGAAAAGGGACTCTTCGGCATGGCATATATCGGCAGTGCGGTTAGCGGCATCCTGGATACCAAGCTCGTGGCCGGCAAGGGACAATACACCGCGGACGTGAGTCTGCCGGACATGGGCTATATGGCCGTTGTCCGCAGTCCCTATGCCCACGCCCGGATTCTCAGTATCGACACCAGTGCGGCGCGGCAGCATCCAGGCGTGCGCATCGTTGCCGCCGGGGCGGATATCAAGCAGTGGAGCAAGCCCATTCCACATACCTTGAACCCCAGCGCCTTTGGGGGAAAAACGACCGACATCTACTGCCTGGCGATTGACCGGGTGCATTATGTCGGAACGCCGGTGGCCGCGCTGGTTGCCGACACCAGACACGCCGCGACCGAGGCGGCCAACCTGATCGAAGTCGAGTACACGGACCTGCCGGTGGTCATGGACGCCGAACGAGCGCTGGAGCCGGATTCCCCCCTGCTCTACCCCGAATGGGAAACCAACGAACTGATGCACGTGCGCTTTCAGGGCGGTGATGTTGAGCAAGCCTTTGCCGACGCCGATCATATTCTGGACGACACCCTCCGCCTGCACCGGCATACGGCCACGCCGCTGGAGCCACGCGCGGCCCTGGCGCATTATGACGACCGCGCTGAACGTCTCACTCTGTGGGTCTCCACCCAAGCGCCCCATCCCCTGCGCACAACCCTGGCCAACACCTTGCAGATGGATGAAAACGACATCCAGGTAATTCAGCCCCAGGTAGGTGGCGCGTTTGGGGTCAAGATCCCGACCTATCAGGAAGACCCGTTGGCCTGCCTGCTGTCGAAACGGACCGGTAAGCCAGTCAAATGGATCGAAGAACGTACCGAACATTTGATGGCCGGCGGCCATGCTCGCGAGCAAACCCTCAAGTTCTCGGTCGCCTGTAAGGCGGACGGAACCGTGGCCGGCCTCAAGGTCCGTATTATCGGCGACGTCGGCGCCCTGGCCGCGGTGGCCGGTTGGGGCATGTCCTATGTGGCCTCCTTTGTCGTGCCCGGTCCGTACAAGATCCCGGACTGTGAGGTAGACCTGTCCATCGTGGTCACCAACAAGGGCCCCTGGAATGCGTATCGCGGGTTTGGCAAGGAGGCGGCCTCGTTTCTCATGGATCGCGTCATGGACCGGGTTGCCGATACGGTCCAGATGGACCGTGCCGCGGTGCGGCTCAAGAATTTTGTGCCCAAGGACGAGTTTCCTTATGTGCAAATCTCGGGAGCAACCCTGGACAGCGGAGATTATGCAAAGGCGTTGCAGGACGTCATGTACAAGGCCGGCTACCACGGCTTTACCGAAGAACAACAGCGCCTCCGCGCCCAAGGCCGGTATATTGGCATGGGCGTGGGCTTTGAGCTCACGCCCGAAGGCGGCTGCATTCCCGACTCTTTTATCGGCGGCTATGAAGGTGCCACCGTCCGCGTCAGCCCGAGTGGGCAAGTCACCGTCCTGACCGGCGTCACCTCGCCCGGCTCGGGCAATGAAACCGGCATTGCCCAGATTGTGGCAGATGCCCTCGGCGTTCCGCTCAGTGCCGTCAGGGTCGTGCAGGGCGATACCCAGGCGTGCCCCTATGGACTGGGCAACTGGAGCTCGCGCAGCCTGTTCATGGGCGGCTCAGCCTCGCTGTACGCGGCCCGGGAAGTGCACCATAAGGTGTTGCGGGTCGCGGCCAGTATGTTGAAAGCGGCGCCTGAAGATCTGGACTGCGAACAGGGCCGTATCCGCGTCAGGGGGCGGGCCGACCGGGAGGTGGCGTTCAATGACGTTGCCGAGTACGTCCACAAACGCCCCTTCGACCATCACGCTTTTGATATGGAGCCGGGTTTGGAGTCCACGCGCTATTTCCGCATGGGCAATATCCACCATGTGCCGGACGACAAAGGCCGCATCAACACCTATCCCTCTTATCCCTATGCGGCCTGCGTGGCCGTGGTGGAGGTGGATGTTGAAACCGGCGTGATCACCCTCCTGCGCTATGTGACCGTCCACGACTGTGGCACCGTCATTAATCCCCTATTGGTCGAAGGGCAGTTTCAGGGCGCAGTCGCGCAGGGACTCGGGGGGCTGATCTATGAACAGCTCAGCTATGATGACAACGGCCAACTCCAGACCGGGACGTTCATGGACTATACCCTGCCCACCGCCGTGGAAGTGCCGAGTGTTGAGATTCACCACCAGGAAGTCCCAAGCCCGTTCACACCACTCGGCACCAAGGGTGCGGGCGAGTCCGGCGTGTCCAGTCCGTTTGGGACCATCGTCAGTGCGGTGGAAAACGCCCTCGCGCCCTTTGGGGTGAAAATCCATGACACCCCGCTGACTCCACAACGGGTGTGGCGCATGATTCAAGCGGCCAAGAAGGGCAATAACGGAGGGGCGAAGGCATGATACGCGCACCCTTTCAGCTCCATAGGCCAGACTCGATCGACGCAGCCGTCCGCCTCTTATCCCAGTGCGCCCAAAACGGCGAAGACGCAAAGCTGCTGGCCGGGGGGCAGTCGCTGCTGCCCAGCATGAACCTTGGCCTGGTCGCGCCGGCCCATATCGTCAGCCTCAACCATGTCGCGGGTCTCGACTCTATTCGCCGGGACGGGGAGACGCTTACCATCGGAGCGGGGGTTACCCACCGCGCCCTGGCCGGGTCTGAGGTGTTACAAGCGCACTGCCCGCTCCTCAGCGAGACCGCAGCCTGTATTGGCGATGTCCAGGTTCGCAACCGCGGAACGCTGGGCGGCTCGATTGGCCATTTTGACCCCGCGGCTGACTATCCACCCGTCCTCGTCCTGCTTGATGCAGCCTTTCAGATTGTCGGCCCAGGCGGCGAGCAAACCGTTGCCGCCAAAGACGTCTTTATTGATTATATGACTACCAGTCTGGCCGCGGATGAGGTCCTGACCGCAATCCGCGTTCCTGTTCTGCCCTCGGACACCGGCACGGCCTACGTGAAGTTCACCCGGGTGGAGGGCGGCTTTGCCATTGTCGGCGTGGGCGCGTGTCTGGGACTCAATTCGGATAGGACCTGTCGGTCCATTCGGGTCGGCATCTGTGGCGCAGCCCCCGTCCCGGTCCGTTTGACCGCTATCGAGAACACTCTGAAAGGGAAGACCGTGGACGACGCCTTTGTCGAGGCGGTTGCGGATGCCGCATATGAGACGGCTCATGACCCGGTCGCAGAGTTGCACGCCGACGCGGATTACAAACGAGAGATGGTCCGGGTGTTTACTCGCCGGGCGGTAAAGACGGCGTTGGAACGGGCGGCCTAAGAAACGGTATGAGAAGGCTATGCACACTACCATTCAACTGACAGTGAACAATGCCCCGTGTGAAGCCACGGCCGATACGCGCACGCTTCTGGTTGATTTTTTGCGCGATCAACTCGACCTCACCGGTACCCACCTCGGCTGTGCCACCGGCAATTGCGGCGCGTGCACCGTCGTGCTTGACGGTCTGACGGTCAAGGCGTGTACCGTTCTGGCTGCCGATGCCGCCGGCTCCGCAGTCACCACCATTGAAGGCTGGACACGAGATGCCCGGCAATCGGGCGACCTGCATCCGATCCAGGATGCCTTTGTCAAACACCACGCTTTACAGTGCGGCTTCTGCACCCCCGGCATGGTGTTGTCGGTTCAACAACTGCTGAAGGAGAAGCCGAACCCGACCGAGGCGGAGATTCGGCACGGCATAGCCGGCAATCTGTGCCGCTGCACCGGCTATGCCAGCATTGTCAAGGCGGTTCAGGAAATCGCACGCATGAGCAGCGAGTAGCGCCAGGGCGGAGATTCTTCACTCCGCCGGCTTCTTGAACTTGAGCGTCATGCGGTCGCTCTCTCCAATCGCCAGATACTTTTCCCTGTCCTCATCTCCGAGACTGAGAGCGGGCGGCAGGGTCCACACGCCTTTAGGATGATCGCGTGTATCTTTCGGATTGGCGTTTATCTCAGTCTGGTCCACGAGCTTGAAGCCCGCTTTTTCCGCCATTCGAACGGTCGCCGCCTCGGTGACATAACCCGAAGACGCCTTGGGGTCCTGTTCCGTGTTGGGGTCGGCCCGGTGCTCCACCAGACCGAGAATCCCGCCCGGCTTGAGCGCCGCATACATGGCGGCAAAAACCCCGTCGGCCGTCCCGGCGCTCATCCAGTTGTGGACGTTGCGGAAGGTCAGCACCATATCCGCCGAGCCTGCGGGGGCAATATCGACTTTGTTGGGCGGGGCGAGTTCGGTCACCGTTGGCGTGCCGTACACCTCGGGATTAGCGGCCAGTTTCTCGTCAAGGAGGGCGTTCAGCCGCTTCATGTACGCAACCTCTGAGTCCCTGTCGAACCCAGCCAGATAGAAGCTTCCCTGGTCTTTCAGATAGGGAGCCAGAATCTCGGTGTACCAGCCTCTTGACGGTGAGATTTCAACTACCGTCATATCCGGCTTGAGCCCCATCCAGGTCAGGGTTTGCGCGGGATGGCGGTATTGGTCGCGCGCCTTGTGCTCGGCCGAGCGATGTTCCCCGTCAATGGCGGCTTGCAGGGCAGGATCGACGCCTTCTGCCGCAGCGTGATGGTCGGCACGAGCCGGTCCAGCGAAGAGCAGGCCAATACTCAGAGCGAGGCAGCAGTGGAGAAACCGAGATATGAATATTTTGTGCATGAATCCTTCTCCTTCTTCCGTCGTGAATTCGTCGTCCGTCTGCAAGCCTTACCTGTTCTGGATATTTCTGCAATCCCCCAGAGGGGTCCCCTGGGACAGGGAGCCCCCTCGCTCGATCCCTCTCCCAGGGGGAGAGGGAAATGAGACCGATAAACTATTTTGCCGCCAGAGAGGCATAGTGGTTCACGCCGTTGTTCCGCCGGAGCAGGAGCAGTAACGGTTTGTCTTCCGTCACTGTGGCGATTGCCTTCTTGAGTTCGTCCACCGTTTTGACCGGGGTTCGGTTAACCTCAAGGATCACGTCCCCCTCACGGACTCCAGCGTCCGCGGCCGGGCTGTCGGGCCGCACGCCAGCCACGATGATCCCCTCATCCGCTTTGAGACGCATCCGGTCTCGCTCTTCCGGCGTGAGCTCACGCAGCGCCATCCCCCACTTGCCTCTTTTGGCGGCCGCGGGTCCGCTGGCGACTTCGGGTTCGTCAAGTTTGGCGATTTCGACCGTCAGCGTCCTGGTCTTTCCATCACGCACCACATCAATAGGAACTTTCGTTCCGGCTTTCGTGTTGGCGACCAGCAGAGGCAGGTCGGCATTTTCTTTCACCGTGTGGCCGTCGTAGCCGACAATGACATCGCCACGTTCCAGGCCGCCTTTATCGGCCGGGCTGTCGGTGGTGACATCGGCCACCAGGGCTCCACTTGGCTCGTCGAGACCGAGGGATTCCGCCAGCTCTGTGGTCATCTTCTGGATGGTGACTCCCAGCCAGCCGCGCGTCACATGGCCTTTGGTCTCCAGGTCAGGCACGAGTTGCTTGGCCAGGTTGATCGGGATGGCAAAACCAATACCGATATTCCCGCCGCCATTGCCGAAGATCGCGGTGTTGATGCCAACGACCTCGCCTTTTTCGTTAAACAGCGGCCCCCCCGAGTTACCGGGGTTAATGGAGGCGTCGGTCTGGATGAAGTCGTCGTACGGACCGGCCCCGATGGTTCGACCTTTGGCACTGACGATACCGGCGGTCACGGTATTGCTCAGCCCAAACGGGTTGCCAATGGCCATGACCCAGTCACCGACGCGGACGTCTTCGGAATCGCCAAGGTTCGCGACCGGCAAATCCTGCTCGGATTCAACCTTGAGCACAGCCAGGTCGGTTTTGGGGTCACGGCCGAGGATCTTTGCCTGATATTCGCGCTCATCCGGAAGAGTCACCATAATCTCGTTGGCGCCCTCAACCACATGGTTATTGGTGACGATCAGCCCGTCGTTACGGATGATAAATCCGGAGCCGGAGCTGCGACGCGGTATACCCTGGTGGGGCGCGGGCCGCCAAACCCGGGCGGAAACGGGAATTGGGGACCGAATGGACTCCGCGGACCGCC
>WTHD01000272.1 GCA_011523265.1 Candidatus Binatota bacterium | reverse complement strand
CCCCCTCAGTGACGCCCGCCAGTTTGCGACCATCGATCAGCTCTCAAATGGACGGCTGCTGTTTGGAGTTGGGGCCGGTTGGATGCAGGAGGAGTTCGCCGCAATTGGTATTCCCTATGCCGAACGCGGCCCGCGAACCGACGAGTGCATAGAAGTTTACAAGCACTCGTGGACGGACGATGTCGTCAGCTACCAAGGCCGTTTCTATCGGTTTGCCTCACTGTCCATGGACCCCAAGCCGCTGCAACAGCCACCCCCGATTATCTATGGCGGCGTCACCCCTGGCGGCGCCCGGCGGGCAGCACGCTTATGCGACGGGTTTTATCCGATTTTCCTCGACCCCTTTGCGCGGCCGGACCGTTACACCAAAGAACAAACGGTGATCCGAAAAGAGCTGGATGCAATCGGTCGCCCGCACGATGAATTCATCATGATGGGCGTGAGTTCGGCCCGCCTCACCTCATCGTCCGATCCTCTCAGTCAAGAGCAGCCACGCCGCATCTGTACGGGCACGGCAGAACAAATCCTCGAAGACCTCCACGGTTTTGCCAAAGAAGGCTATGGTCTGGTGGTGTGTTTCTTGGACTGTCCGTCCGGACAATTGTCCGAGCTTGAAGACCAGATGCAGCAGTTTAGCGCCAGTGTTATTCCTGAAGCCAAGAACATCCAGCCCCAGGGAGGCTGGAAAACAGCCCCCTGACTATTATGCCCCTTTCTGCTTGAGTTTTGCGCCGATAGCTCTGGCCGTTTCAGGCGGTAATCAGGTTGGGCCCAAGAGTACGCAGAGGACTTGTCGGAAGGTGTCCATTTTAGCCAAATGGATAATCTCAAAATCACGGAATTTTCGTTTTTGACTATAGTCTACTAATCCCTCGTTATAATCCCTCCCTTAAAGAATTTAAAAAATTATTCATTTGACAGATATTACTAGTAGTTCTATGCATACAGTCTGACTTCGGTTACATCCTCTTGCATTACTTCTAGCTTTCCTCCTCTCCCTCAAGTTCGAGTCTACCGTATCTTAGTCGCCCGATATCGCAACGGATAAGGAGGATGCGCATGATCGTTATTGCGGGGACAATCCCGGTCAAGGCTGAGCGCTGGAATGACGCCAAGGCTCTTGCCGCCAAGATGGTGGAGGAGACCCTCAAAGAGCCGGGCTGTATCAGTTATCAATTCCACACTGCGGCAACCGCCGAACATACCTTCTTTCTCTTCGAGGAATGGGAGTCAGAAGAGGCACTGGCCGCCCACTTTCAGACCGAGCATCTGCAAAATTTTCTCAAAGAAGCGCCTAGCCTGCTGGCGGGAGCTCTGGACGCAAAGAAATATACGGTAGAGAAGTCCGAAACCTTGGCGGTCTGAGGACTCCCCCTACCCGGAATACATGCATGGGTCTGGCATTGCCCAAGACTGCATGCATCTGCTTGAAAGATTGGACATGTCCTCCAATCATCCAAAAAAAGCTAGACACGTTTACTCTTTTTCGTAGTTCTTGTGGCAGCCAGTTAGTCGAACCAGGATTGGAGGCGAGCATGAACAGAGGCAGAGATGGACGAGGGAAATCCGGTCGGAGTGTCGTGAGAACAGGAGGGTTGCTAGTGGCTTTCAGCCTCCTGTTACAGGCTGATACTGCGCAGGCGGCCGTGGATGAAGAGTCACAGTTTGTTCTGAACACCTTCTCGTTTCTCATCTGGGGAGCACTGGTGATGTGGATGTGCGCGGGCTTCACCATGCTGGAGTCCGGCTCGGTGCGCACGAAGAACGCTTCTGTGATCTGTCTCAAGAACATCGGGTTGTACTCGGTCGCAGGGCTGGCCTACTACTTCATTGGCTACAACCTGATGTACGTCGATGTCGGATCCTGGGTCGGCTCGGTGACCTTGCTGTACGGTCCTTCGGCCGATGAACTGGCCCTGTTGTCCGACCAGACAGAGGCGCTGGCCGCTGTCCTCGCCAACGGCTACGCCGTCATGTCGGACTGGTTCTTCCAGATGGTCTTTGTCGCGACGGCTGCCTCGATTGTATCCGGCACCCTGGCCGAACGGGTCAGGTTGTGGTCGTTTCTTGCCTTCACGACCGTTTTGACGGCAATTATCTATCCTATTATTGGAGCCTGGACCTGGGGCGGAGGCTGGCTGAATGAAATGGGGTTTCAGGACTTCGCCGGTTCCACCATCGTCCATTCGACCGGCGGCTGGGCCGCACTGGCCGGCGCCATGGTCGTGGGGCCACGAACGGGCAAGTTCCGACCCGACGGCAGCGTCAAACCCACCCCTCCCTCGAACGTCCCATTCGTGACCTTAGGCGTACTCATTCTGTGGTTTGGCTGGCTCGGCTTTAACGGTGGCTCACAACTCGCCCTGGGTGGCGCGGTGGACGCTGTGGCCATGAGTAATGTGCTTGCCAACACGAACCTGGCGGCGGCCGCGGGAGTCGTAGCTGCCTTATGCGCCTCACGACCCTTACTCGGACGGATCGATCTGCTTGCCGTTCTCAACGGTGCGATTGCCGGCCTGGTCTCTATTACCGCGGGACCGGATATTGTGAAGCCATATTGGGCAGTCATCATCGGAGCGATTGGCGGGGTAGTGTGTCTGGGCGGCATGAGGCTGCTGGAGAATATGAAGCTGGACGATGTGGTCGGTGCGATACCGGCCCATCTGTTCGCCGGTATCTGGGGAACGCTGGCGGTCTGTATCGCGGCGGGCGGCAATATCGGCGTCCAGCTCCTCGGGGTGCTGGCGATAGGTGTATTTGCCTTCGTGGCTTCGTGGGGAGTATGGCTGGCGCTGGAAAAAACCATCGGGGTCCGGGTTTCGCGTAGCGTCGAAGAGGTCGGTCAAGATGCTATGGAACTCGGCATCGAAGCCTATCCGGAGTTTGTTGTCATGCCCGACCCGGACGATATCGAGGAGTTACGCACCGGCACTCAAACGGCTCCGTCTCCCGAATAACCCCTGTCTGAATGAATCTGCCGTACGAACCCCGTCCAGTGGCTGTCATCCTAATAATAGCCACTGGACGGCGACGACCGCTCCGATAACCCCAGCGATATCCGCGGTCAATCCGGCGACCAAGGCGTGTCGAATACGGACTACGCCAACCGCACCAAAATACACGGCCAAAACGTAGAAAGTCGTTTCCGTGCTGCCCTGGAGCGTGGAAACGAGATAGCCCACTAGACTGTCCGGCCCCTCGGCTTGCAGGATCTCGGCCATAATGGCATAGGCCCCAGAGCCGGATAAGGGCCGCAGGATGGCCATCGGCAAGGCCTCGACGGGAAATCCGATAAGACCCGGAACAGGCTGCACGCCGGCGATCATCACATCCAATAAACCCGAAGCCCGAAACATGCCGGCGGCAACCAGAATGGCGACAAGAAACGGAATAATCCTGATGGCCACCTGAAAACCCTCTTTTGCCCCTTCGATCATGGCATCATACAGAGCCACTCTCTTGGCAATGCCGTAGCCGAGCATCACCACGATAAGCACCGGCAGAAGCCAGGCCGATACAGCGTTACGCAGCAGCGGACCAAGCGTCTGACCGTCGCTCAAGCCGGATTGCAGGAACAAGAGAAAGGCGACGCCAATCGCTCCGACAGATGCCATGGCCAGCAAACAGCCCGGTCGGGAGGTCGGCTGCTCAGCGCCCAACGTTTTCTGATCCGGCAGGTCAATCTCAGAGGTATTTTCTTCCTGCTCAGCAACTCGGTCGCCTGCGCTGAATACGGGTAATCTCTGCAAGAGCTTGGCCGCGAGAATACCAACGCAGGTCGAGAATGAGGTGGCCAGAAGAGTGGGCAGCCAAATACCCGCCGCGTTTTCTGACCCTATCGATGCTCTCAGCGCAATCACGCCAAGGGGGGCCAGGGCAACATTCGAGGTATTGATGGCCAGGAATAAAACCATAGCGTTGGTCGCCGTGCCTTTGTGGGGATTGAGGCTGTCAAGCTCCTGCATGGCCTTAATACCGAAGGGAGTAGCCGCGTTGCCAAGACCCAGCATATTGGAGGCGATATTCATAATCATGGCGCTCAGAGCCGGGTGATCAGCCGGAACGTCAGGAAACAATCGCACCATGAGGGGACGCAGCCAGCGCGCCAGGGTGTGCAGAAAACCGCCAACTTGCACAATGCGCAGCATACCCAACCAAAAGGCCATCACCCCGACCAGACCGATGGCCAGCGTCACCGCGGATTTGGCCGAGTCTATTGAGGCAGCCGTAACCTCAGCCATCTTGCCGGTAAAAGCGGCGGTCACAACGGAACCGACAATAAGGCCGAACCAAATCCAGTTCATATGGGAGCGGCTGCGGAGCGTTTGGAGCTATGCTACACACCGAAGAGGAAACGTGTCCGGCATCTACATGTCTATATGGAGGATACGTTTGCTCTTTTGTTCGTGCGGAAATATAGCAGTCTCACAAACAAAGGAATATGACCTGGCTATGAAGCGGACGAGTTGGGTGGCGCTTGGCATTATTCTGGCGGTGATGGCTATCGTCGTGTATTCGACATTCCAGATAGGCGGGGTGCGTTGCGAGGTCTGTATTACCTTCCACGGCCGGCAGGTCTGCCGCGAGGTCGACGGGGCGACAGAGCATGAGGCCCAGATGGCGGCAATTACCAATGCCTGCGCCCTGCTCGCCTCGGGTGTCACCGACACCATTGCCTGTCAGAACGCTCCCCGAGATAGCCTTACCTGTCGTCCGGAGTAAACAGACATGTGGAGGCAGGGGTAGGCTCCGATCTCTAACAACAGGGAGTAGCCGTTCTTGAGGAAACCTTCTAGCATTGCAGCAGAGATGCAGCAGAAAGGACTGGCATGTTCAAACTCAAGAAAACGGCGGAGCAGATGGTCGAGGAGGCGAAGACGCGTATTGAGAACCTGTCCGTGGGACAGTTACAGCAAGAATTAGAGTCCGGAGAGACGCAGCTTCTCGATATTCGAGACGTGCGTGAGCGGCAGAAGCTGGGCTGGATTCCGAGCGCCATGCACGTGCCACGCGGCATGCTGGAATTCTGGCTCGATCCGTCCTCTCAGTATTGCAGCGGAAAGGTTGATCCCGAAAAACGTATTGTCGTGTACTGTGCCGCAGGTGGTCGGTCGGCGCTGGCTGCTGATGTTTTACAAGACATGGGTTTTCCCAATATTGCGCATCTGGAAGCCGGTTTTAGCGGCTGGGCCGAGGCCAGGCTTCCCGTGGAAAAGCCAGACAAATCATAATCTGTCCCTATGCCCACTATCCTGGTCCTTTTGAGACGCTTTGCCCACCAGCTACGGAAAGACCATTTGGACGTGGTCCTCTTGGTGCTGGTTGTCATCTCCATCACCGGAATGGTGGGTATCTCGTTTTTTGAGCCGCAGTTATCCGTGGTGGACGCAGTGTGGTGGACGCTCGTGACCATTACCACAGTCGGCTATGGGGATATCTACCCGACCTCGTTGGGAGGCCGGATCGTCGGCATCTTTCTGATGCTGTTCGGCATCGGGTTTCTGGGCATGCTGACGGCCACCTTAGCCAGTACCTTTGTCGAAAACCGGCGGCAGGAGGGAAAAGGGATGAAACCGCTCTCAAATACGGGACATATTGTCCTGTGCGGCTGGAATTATAAAGCCAAGGAAATTATTGAAGAGGTCAGAGCCGACGAAAAAGCCCGGAACCGTTCGATTGTGCTGATCGCCGACTTACCGGAGAATCCTTTGGACGGTGAACGGGTCCAATTTGTCAGCGGGGTCGTCAGCCCGGAAACCTTGGCACGGGCCAATGCCCAAGAGGCAGAGGTCACCATTGTGCTGGCGGATGAACAGGGCGAGGTTCATACGCGGGATGCCACGACGATCCTGGATACGCTCACCATCAAGACCACCTACCCGAATCTGTATACCTGCATTGAGTTGCTTGACCAACAAAATATTCCCCACGGTAAGCGGGCCAAGGCGGATGAAGTGATTGTCACCGGTGCATTGAGCACCAACCTGCTTGTCCAGGCCGCCCTGAACCGTGGTGTACCCCTGCTGGTCAACGAACTCGTCAGTAATCGCTTCGGGAGTGCGCTGTACACCATTCCGGTGCCGCAAGCCTGTGTTGGCCATACTTTCATGGATGCCCTGGGTGCACTAAAAAGAGAACAGAATCTCCTTCTGGTAGCCGTAGAAAGCCAGGAACAGGCAAGGTTTCTTGCAAACCCACCGAGCGACTATATAATCCAGTCAGAGGACCAACTCATCGTTATTGGACAGGAGCGTCCCGACTAGGGATAAATGTGGAGGAAACGACGTATGCCGTCAGAGTATTTTGAGAAAGTAAAATCGTTGCTGATTGATTTAGGTTATGCGATTTCGCAAGAGGACGAAGACCAGGAGTTGTTTATCGTCGATGACGAAGACAGCGGCATCAACAACCTCATCGTTGACTGCGAAGACCCCCTGCTCGTGTTGGAGCAGGTCATTATGCCCATTCCGCAGGAGCCGGGGAATTTATTCCGGCGCCTGCTGCAGATGAACCGGCTTCTGGTGCATGGCGCCTTTGTGGTGGACGAAGAGACGCAGACCATCCTTTTTCGTGACACGCTACGCATCGAGAATCTGGACAGCAATGAGTTGGAAGGCTCGATTGAAGCACTGAGTTTGGCCTTGGCCGAGAATGCGGGAGAATTACTCTCCTATACAAAGAGTAAACGTGTCCTCCAATAAATATGCAGATGCTGGATACGTTTACTCTTTCAAGCACTAACCACTCTGGAGGAGCAGACTATGGCAGGTTTTTTTCAACGCTTATTCAAAATTGGACAATCCGAGGCCCACGCCGTTCTTGACAATATGGAAGACCCTATCCGTATGACCGAGCAGGGTATCCGCGATCTCAAGAACGATCTCCAAGCCAGCATGACCAGTTTGGCCGAAGTCAAGAGCGTCGCTATTCGCCTGAAAAAGGATGGGGATAGCAGTAAATCTCTGGCCGCCGAGTATGAGCGCAAAGCCATGCTGCTGCTACAAAAGATGCAGGGTGGCGAGATGGACCAGGCCGAGGCTGAGCGCTTGGCGACAGAGGCTCTGAAAAAGAAAGAAGAATCCAGCCAGAAGGCTGCCCAGGCGCTGAAAGACTGGGAAAATCAAGACAATATGGCCAACCAGTTGCAGGGTAAGATCGAGAAGCTAAAATCCACGATTACCAAATATGAGAACGACCTCATTACCCTCAAGGCCCGGGCACGCACGGCAGCCTCGACCAAGAAGATCAATCAGCAGCTTGCCAAGATCGACTCCTCCAGCACGATTGCCATGTTGGAAAAGATGCGCGACAAGGTCGAGGAAGACGAGTCCTTGGCCCAAGCGTACGGCCAGGTTGCCGATATTGATAAGAGCGTGGACAACGAGATTGATGCGGCCCTGAGCCAAAGCAACGCCACGGCGAATGATTCCCTGACCGCGCTCAAGGCCAAGATGGGGATTTCGGCATAGCCCTGTGTTGAAACGCTTTCCCCTCCTCGGACGTGTAATGCGAAAAGGCACCCACCCTGGTCCTTCGACAAGCTCAGGACTACCCCTCCCAAGAGTGGAGCTTTTTTTATCCCCTCCTCGGAGAGGTGCCGCGTCAGCGGCACCTCTACGAGGATGGGATAACACAAAGTCGACTCTTGGGTGGCTTTGTCATTAGCTTGTCGCAGAAACAGGATTGGTGCATTTACGGTTTACAAGTCACATGTTATGAATGCGTTTCATATAAACATTTTGC
>WTHD01000177.1 GCA_011523265.1 Candidatus Binatota bacterium | reverse complement strand
TTCAACAGAACAGGTAGATGTTGACACGTTTCCTCTTTCCCTCCCGAGAGGGGATTTTTTGATTTCTCAAAGCTGAACGGGAGAGGGAGATCAGCCGCCCTCCTCCGGTTTGGTCGTATCCGTCCGCCGCTCACCATACCAGAACTCCAGCCCCTCGCGTTGACGCAGGGCCCGCGGACCCGTGCGGAGCAGATAGCCGAACAACCGAAACGTCTCCCGGAGTGAATACACCCGGAGTTTGCGGCCTGATGTGATGACGTGCTCGCGCAGGATCATGAATCTGCCCCGTTTGCGGAGTGCCAGACTCAGCCAGACTTCTTCCGACGCGTAGCACCTCTCGTCAAAACCGCCCACGGCCTCAAAGGCGGACCGGGTACAAAACAGAAAACTTCCGCTGGCCAGCCCGGCCAAGCTGTAGAGCGGCGGCACGATGCGCTCGGCGATTTTGCCATGCCACGGTAGCGGCCGGTCAAAGCGAAACCGGCTGCCGCCACCCACCGCCCCCTGCTGGAGGGTTCGTACGGCTGCGCAGAGAAGGGGCGCGTTGACCCAGGTATCCGCGTCAATAAAGAAGAGATATTCCCCCTTTGCCGCGCGCGCTCCGGCGTTACGGGTTGCCGCAATATGACGATTTCTGACCGCAAGGACGCGCGCCCCACCGGCCGCGGCGAGCGAAGCGGTCCGGTCGGTCGAGGCATCGTCCACTACTAAAACTTCATAGGCTGCGCCTAAGGACTGAACGGCCTGCTGTAGGGCCTGGAGCGTCCGGCCAAGGTTGGCCTGCTCGTTATAGGCGGGAATGATAAACGAGATCACACGGGTTGACCTGCAGATTGACCCGAGGGCAGCGGTGCTTCCACTGTGCGGCCCTGTCGGTACAGGCCCAGGAGTTCATTCAGCGCCAACGAGGCAACCACCACCACGCCGCCAACAATGGCGAGATCGCTGGGCCGTTCTCCCACACCGATCCACACCCACAGCGGACCAAGGATCGTTTCCAGGAGCGCCAGGAGGCTGACTTCAACCGCGGTAATGTATCGCGCCGCCATTGTCATGAGCAGGCAACCCAGACCACCCTGAAGGGTGCCCATGCAGGCCAGGATGCCGATATCCTGCCACACGGCCTGAAACGGCAGGCTGAAGAACAGGGCCACAGCGCTGGAGATGAGCGCGGCAACCAGAATGGCCGGCGTCATATCGGCTCGCGCCTGACTGTGACGCAGCAGAATGACACAGGCGGCAAAGGCAACCGCACAGCCGCCGGCTATTATACTCCCCGCCAGCGTCCCGGCAGTGAAAGAATCGAGACACATGGCGACGATGCCGGTTAAGGCGATACTCATCGCAACGTAGCGACGTGCCGGAACCAACTCCCCCAGAAACACCCGGCCAAACAGCGCGGCAAGAAAGGGCGTGGTGCTGATAATGACGAGGGTATGCGCCACCGTTGTCTGGGTGACGGCGAGAATGAAGCCCAGGAATGAGGCGGCCATACACAGACCGGCCAGGAAGCCGCCCGGCCCGATGGCGACGACCGCCCGTCGCACATTGCCCGCGTAGCGAAAGGAGAGCCAGACGAGCAGGAACACCCCCATGCTGAGCGAGCGCCAGAAGGCAATCTCCCAGCTATTGGGGATGCTGACGGAGCGGACAAACAGGCCGCCCGTGCTCCAACACAAGCTCGCGCCGAGCATGAGCAGCAGGCCCTTGAGGTGAGGAGTAAACGTGTCCAGCCTTTCATGTCTGGTGGAGGACACGTTTACTCTTTGCTGCGGGTTCCGGGTCCGGTCGAGAAGCGCAGCGTTACGGCTTGACGGCAATCGCTTCAACCTCGATCAGGAGCCCCGGAAAAGCCAGACCGGCCACCACAACAGCCGTGCTGGCCGGCGGATTGTCGCCGAAGATATCTCCGCGCGCTTCGAGCATCTCCATGAATTTGCTGCCGTCGGTGATATAGGTATTGATCTTGATAATATGCTCCATCTTGGCGCCCGCCGCAGCCAGGACCGCCTTGATATTGCGGAAGACCTGGCGCGTCTGGGTCTTCATATTGCCCTTGCCGACCAGCTTTCCCTGCGAGTTGAACGCGACCTGGCCGGACACGTAAATGGTATTGCCGATCTGTTTCGCCTGGGCCAGAGGCAGCTTGTCATCCCAGCTCCAGCCCGGATCGATAATCTTCGCGGCGTTCTGTGTAGCCTTTTTCGTTGCCATGCTCTTTCCTCCTTATGGGTGGTTATTGATACTTCGCAATCACTTCTCGGCCAAACTCTTCTATAAGTTCCCGGCCATCCGTCACAACCTGAACGGCAATCTGCGTCAGGCCGGCGGCTTCGAGCGCCTTGATGCGGGCGATAATTTCCTCGCTTGTCCCGGTCAGCGACGAGGTCCGAATCAGGTCTTCAGTCAGGTAGTCCTCCTCCCCCGGTTTGAGATAGATCAAATGCCCCTCATGCACTTCAAGATAACGACGATCCTGGGGGGTCTGCATCTTGGCAATATAATTGTCACGGTAGCGCGCGTAGAGCTGGCCCAGGGGCGACTGCTCTACGGCCACCGCCGACCCTTCCCACATGGCGTGCAGGGCTAGAATGGCGTACGGCCCAACCCGTTCGATGACACGAGGCGAGGTCGGCGACTCGCCCGGCTGGAGCAGACAGCTGGTTGTCAGGGCCATGCGGGCAATCGCCTCAACCGACCGACCCGCCTTCTCCGCGCCCCGCGCCACGGTTGCCAGGTCACGGCTGAAATGTTCGGCATCCGAGAAAACGGTAATCCAGCCGTCCGCAACCTCCCCGGTCAGCTCCATCGCCTTGGGGCCGTTGGCCGCAAAGTAAATCGGAATGCTGTCTTGCAGGTTGATATAGCCGTGCTCGGGGTGCAGAAAGCGAATCCAGCGCTCGCGCTCGCCTTCGCGAAAGAGGACCTCTTCCCCGCGCAGCAGCGTCCGACACTGCTGCATATATTCTCGGGTCGGCCCGAGCCGGACCGGTGGCAGGCCCATGGTGTTGCGACCGGTAAAACCCGTGCCGATGCCAAGGATGGCGCGTCCGGGAGCAAGCTGGTTAATGGTGGCAATCGAGTGGGCCGTGACCGGGGCGAGCCGGCTGCTGGGGATGGCAACGCCGGTTCCGAGTTTGATCGTTTTGGTATGTTCGGCCGCCAGAGCCAAGCAGGCGTACACGTCGCTGTAGAGCATCTGCGAGTCATAGAACCAGGCATAGCTGAAGCCGAGTTCTTCGGCTCGGACCAGGTCTTTCCAGGCATCAAGCCGGGCCGGATAGGCAATCCCGAATTCCATGCTTCCTCCTCATGCGGCTCCCTCTCTGAGGGAGCGAGGCTTATGCGCACACCGGCGGACGCTTCTCCATCCACGGCTGGGCCTGCTCGATCTGTGATCCAATCCGCAGCAGCAGGTCCTCCTGGCCATAGGCCGGGACAAAATGGACTCCGACCGGCAGGCCGTCCAGGGTCCAATGGAGCGGCAGCGACAGCCCTGGCTGGCCCGAGGCATTATTCGCCGGCGTAAAGGGAATGACCTCGAGATTGCGCTCCCACTTGGCCAGATTGTCCGCGCTGGGCCCGCCCATATCGCCCAGGCGCGGCGGCGGCTCACCCAGGGTCGGGGTGACCAGCAGATCAAAGCCGTCAGTCCACCAACTGGCCAGGCGGCGTGCCCAGGCGTGCAGCCAGTTCATTGACGCCAGATAACTGGTTGCCGAAATCTTGCGGCCCTCTTCCACGAAACGCCAGGCGTACGGCTCAATATCGCCCTCGCCAATGCGCTGCCCGGCGGCGGTCTCGATCTCGTCCGCGGTCAGGGCCGAGTGGGCGTTGACCACAAGGATCCAGTGGTCGAGCCACTCCGGTTCATCATAGGCTTCGGGATGCGCGATCTCGACCGTATGACCGAGCGATTCGAGCAGCTTACCAGTCTGTTCGACCGCGCGCTTGCACTCCGGGTGCAGGGGGGCATCGTTGCGAGGCCGCTGGAGCATGAGGCCGATGCGGAGCCTGCCGGGGTCGCGTCCGACCTCTTCGGTGTACGGCCGAACAGGCGTGGGCGCGGCATAGGGGTCACCGGGCATGACGCCCTGCATACTATCGAGCACACCGGCCATGTCGCGTATCGAGAGCGTCATTACGCCTTCATTGGCCATCCCATGCCAGCACTCGCCCATGCCGGGACCGAACGACACCCGGCCACGGCTGGGTTTGAGCCCGATAATGCCGCACATGCTGGCTGGAATACGCAGCGACCCGCCCCCATCGCCTCCATGTCCGACGGTGACCAGGCGCGCCGCCACCGCGGCTGAGCTGCCGCCGCTTGAGCCGCCGGGAGAATGATCGAGATTCCACGGGTTATGGGTCGGGCCGTAGGCCGCGGGTTCGGTCGTTCCCATCAGCCCCCACTCCGGCGTGTTGGTGCGACCCACGCTGATAAAACCGGCCTCGCGAAACTTCACCGTCAGATAGGTGTCTTGCTTGGAGGTGAAGTTCAGCCGTTTCAGAAACTGCATGCCATTATGCAGCGGCTCTCCGGCCGGTCCGCCGAGCAGGTCTTTCATCACAAACGGAACGCCTCGAAAGGGGCCGTCCGGCAGGTCGGCGGCCTGAGCCTGGGTACGCGCCTTGTCAAACAAGGGGTGAATCACCGCGTTGAGCTGGGGGTTGAGCTGTTCGATCCGGGCAATCGCGGCATCGACCAGCTCCAGGGGCGAAGCCTCTCCGTTTTTGACGAGTTCGGCTTGGGCGGTCGCATCCAAATACGCAAATTGGTCTGGCATGACGGAACTCCTTTGATACAGGCTATAGACAAGAAATGTGGTTGCCGTTCAGCAAGAGACGACGGGCTCAGTCTAAAATGGCCGTCCCGCTGATCTCGACCATCTGCTCGGGAACAAACAGGCCCTTGATCTCGACCCAGGTACTCGTCGGCGAATAGCCCCCGAAGGCCTCGCGAAAGACGTCGGCCGTTTTCTGGAGCTCGGCCATATTCGTGGTATAGACGGTTTGGGCGACCCAGTTTTCGAACGTGGCTCCCTCGGCGGCCAGACAGCGTTTGATGATCTCCAGGGTGTGGGCGACCTGGGCGCGGATATCTCCGACCCCGACGACCTCAACCTGCTCCAGGTTGCCCTTGAAGGGGGCGACACCCGACAGATACAGGGTATTGCCGGCTCTGATGTTTTGGGTGAAGCCGTAGGTCTGGAAGATTTCGTCCGCAATATAGTCCACATCCGGGTTGCTGCGTGTGATCATAGACTGCCTCCTCTTTGTGTGTGATTGACCCCGACTGTATGAAAAACGCTGGCGCCGCGTCAAGGGAAAATACGGAATCTTGATCCCGGCCCTTTTACTGAGAGCCCAGTATCTGCTGCATCTCCGCATCGGTCGGGGCTTGCAGACAGGCCGGCAGGGCGGCGTGCAGCACGTCCCAGGGCTGGCCGCTCGCGGTCCAGACATTGACTGCGGGCTGAAACTGATCCGGCTCATCCCGGCTGGCGGCCCAGACGCCTATCAGGTCGGGAACCAGTTCGGCCAGGATAAAGACCGGCGAGCCGCACTGCGGACAAAAGCCGCGACTCACAGCCCGCCCGCTTTCGGCCTTCACTTCGTGATAGGTAACGGCTCCGGTGCTGGAGAGCGCGGCCTTGGGAACATACGAGACCGGGCAAAAGGCGCTGCCGCTCGCGCGCTGACAATCCCGACAGTGGCAATTCCACGAGAACACCGGATCGGCCGTACACTCATATCGAATTGCGCCACACGCGCAGCCACCAGAGAACAAGCTAGACATGATGCCTCCTTTCCTGTCTCTCAGTATAATCTTCGCAATATACTCCTCCCAGACTACTCCCGTCTGTATCGCTCAATCCTTGGTCGGAGAGGCTTGATGTATCTACATAAAAGGGCGCATATATATGTGCAAGAAAAATGTGGTAATGGAAACGAAAACGGACCGGATCAGGCGTAAGTTGGAAAAGGACGGATGGTATCTGGCGCGCCATGGCTCCGGCCACGACATCTATCGGCACCTGTCTATCAAGGGCATCATTACCCTGCCCAGACATAAGACGGTATCCCTCGGCGTGGCCCGTTCCATCGCAAAAAAGGCGGGCTGGCCAGAATAGTTGACCCAAGAGGAGGACGTAGGCATGCTCCGGTATCCCGCGCTGATCGACGGCAAAAAAGGCGCTTACGGCGTGACGTTTCCCGACCTTCCTGGCATTGTCGCCATGGGAAAAACCGTTGACGAGGCAATGCTGAACGCTGAGGAAGCGCTGCGCGATTATGCGGTTGAGGCGGAGAAGGACGACGAGGAAATCATGCCGCCAAGCGCTCTGGAACGGGTGAAACCCTTGGCCGGGCAGGCTCTTGTGTCCATCCCGTTAATCCGTCCCTCGGGTCGGAGCGTGCGCATCCATATCGCACTCGACGAGGGCGTGGCTGCTTTCATCGACGCTGAGGCGCGAAGGCGCGGTATGACCCGCACGACCTACGTCGAGTGGATGGCGCGGCGTATCGCCGAGATGGGGGGATAGGGAGAGGACTATATTTTTTACCGATGGGCCGCCGAGTCCGGCTCTGACAGCCGCAGAACCGCCTGGCCTATGCCCGGCCAGATACGCAGCAGGCCAAACGTCGCCCGGATGACGATCCACACCGCCATTGCCAGCCACACCTGGGCAAACGCCTGGGCGTGCGTCGGGTCGATACACAGCAGGACGAGAACACCCGTCCCCGTGGCAACGATCATGGCGTTGCGCAGATAGGCATAATCGCCGGTCCCCCAATGAATACCGTCTGTGACAAAGGACAGCGCGTTGAGCGGTTGGGTCACGGCGCAGAGAAAGAGGCTGACCAGGAAAAGCGCCTGGGCGCTCGGCGGCACTAAGAGAAACGCCAGGAGTTGCTCTCCCAGCAGGAGTGCGAGCAACAGCACCCCGCCGGTCCCCAGCGCCCAGCGACAGGCAATACGCGCGGCCTGCCGGGCGATGTCGATCCGTGTCGCGCCCAGGAAGTACCCGATAAGACTTTGGGCCGTGACCGCATAGGTATCCAGCAAAAAGGCCAAAAACAGCCATAGCTGACGCAGGGCTTGATGCGCCGCTCCGGCCTCGACGCTGATCTGAAGGGCCGTCCAGGTCGAGATCAGCATAAAGATCTGAGCGAATCCCGTCCGCAGTGCCAGGTCGCGGCCAATCAGAAAAAAACGACGCGTCCGCTGCCAGGCAAACTCGGCGCTCAGCTCAGTACGCTTGGCAACGACCCAGAGCGCCCACACCATACCGAGAACCTGACTCAGCACGGTCGCCCAGGCGGCGCCGGCAATCCCCAGCGCCGGAACCGGGCCAACCCCGAAAATCAGAATCGGGTCCAGGATGATGTTGACCAGACTCATGCCGCCCGCAATCCAGAGCGAGGTGCGCATGGCTTGCAGCCCGCGCAAGACGCCAAACGCAGCGGTCACGACGAGACTGGGTACAATGCCGAGCAGGCGAATGTGAAGATAGATTTGCGTATCCGTCTGCACGACGGCATCCGCGCTCATCCAGACGGAAAAGCGCTCGATTCCCGGCCAGGTGATGAGCGTCAGCCCCAGCCCCAAGAGAACGGCGAGCAGTAAACCCAGGCTGGCCACGCTGCCGACCCGGTGCGCCTTTCCTGCGCCCATGGCTTGCGCCACCTCGGTTTGGGTGCCCACACCCAGAAAATTGAATATCCACAGGATGCCGGACAGCAGCGCGGTTGCCGCGCCC
>WTHD01000491.1 GCA_011523265.1 Candidatus Binatota bacterium | reverse complement strand
GCTACGGCCCACGCCCGCCCCCCGGGGGGCAGGACATCGCTCCGCTCCACCATCTCCAGATGTTGCGTACTCTGTTGCCACTCAAAGACCGCGGTCTCCCCAGGGGACGGAAAATTGTCGAGCTGGCACCGGCCTTGCGCCTCCTCGACAAACGCCACCCCTGTGGTCCACACCCGAAAGGTGCTCCGGGCAAACTCCACCCCATTGTCGTAGGCCACGGCGATATGTTCCCCATCGCCGAGGGTGGCCCAGTTCCAGATGGCCACAAACCCCACGCGGTCATGGGCGCAGGCCCCCGCCTTCAGTACGTCGGGGCGTTGACTGCCGTACACCAGGGGAATCGGCGCGCCGCCGTTGAAGCGCACGGTGAGCGGCCCGTTGGTGCTGCACTTCCAGCCCGAGATCACTCCAATGCCCGACAGCTTGGCCCCGTTGCCAGGAATCCCCAGGACCGCCTGCGCGTGCACCAGAGACGGAGCCAGCACCAGCAGCCCAAGGCAGAAACGTAACAGAGACCGCACCATAACCTGTCCTCCTTAAAAACGGGGCAGGCTCCTCTCCCTCCCTCTCGATCATCGTGCCCTCCTGGCGGCACGCGTGCCTGGAAGCCTGCTCACCGTCTACCACCGTCTACCACCACGACCAGCCGGCTGTCCCTAGTAAAATTATGAGGGTGGGCGCCCCCGCTCCCGCCTGGTCCCAGGCCGAGGCTCTCCCCAGGCGGGAGCGGGCCTGCCCGGGCACTGAAGGCGCTGAGATGGGGGGAAGGGCTTGACGGACGCGGAAAAGAAAAAATTCAAACTGAGACCCGACCAAGGGCCAGGCGGTTGCCGGAGCGAAAGAAATGCAAGAGGTGAGTCGTTGTTTCTCCCAGCCACAAATTCAAACTGAGACCCGACCGAATCCCGTCCTCGTAATCAGCAAACGGAGAAATCACCCGCTCGGACCAATCCTGCCTCGTGCCCGGTTCTGTTCTGAATAACGCGCTGGCAAGGGCAGTTTTCTTTCATGGCTCTATTGTAGTGACTCGCTCCGGTGTTTATGCCATGCTGAGAAACACGGAGGGAGACTCTGCGGAACATATACCGAACACACCTCTCCTCTCTCGCGGCATAGTCTCTTCGGGCAATCACTCATGCATACCCGTTACGTTCATCCGCACTCTCCCAGACTCGCGCGGTCTGGATATCCACTCGTTCCGCTGTTCCTGGTGGTCGGCTGCCTGCTTTTTGGAGCCTGTCAAAAAACCGCAGAGCCGTCGCGTAGTCCTGTACCGCCACCCATCCCCGTACAGACGCTGACACTCAAGGCCCAGCACCTGCCGCGCACGATCTCGGCGGTTGGCGGGCTGGAGAGTCCGCAGACTACCCAGGTGACCGCCGACCGGAGCGGCAAGATCGTCTTCCTCGATATTCCGGAAGGGCAGGAGGTTCGGCAGGGTCACGTCCTGGCGCGTATCGACGCCGCTGAGGCGCAGGCAGCGGTTGACGTGGCCCAGGCCCAATATCAGAACGCCCAGGCGACGTTGGAGCGGCTCACCAAGCTGCCGCCCAGGGCGCGCTCCCAGCAGGCGCTGGACAACGCCCAGGCGGCGGTCCGAACGACCAAGGGAGAGCTGGACGAGGCGACAACGATCTTACGTAAAATGACTATCCGCGCGCCCTTCACCGGTCGCCTGGGGCTTAGACAGGTCAGTCTGGGCGCCTATCTGGAGCCCGGCGATGCCGTGGTCCGGATCACCCAGGTTCACCCCCTGCACCTGATCTTCAGCCTGCCGCAGCACTATGTACCGGACCTCGCAACCGGCCAGCGCATTCGCGGGGTGGCCGGTCAGTGCACGAGCCGGTTCACGGCAACCGTCAGCGTGGTAGACCCCTTTCTCAATCCGGACACACGTTCAGTCACGGTGCAGGCCGTTGTCCCGAACGAAGAGAGAACGCTTTTACCCGGTATGGCCGCAGCCTTACGCCTCGAAGTTGCCAGTCTCTCAGACGCGATTTCCATTCCCCTGGAGGCCATTATTCGGCAGGGAACAAAACGGCTCGTGTATACGCTTCAAGATGCTAATCTGGTTGCGAGCCAGCACGTCCAACTCGGACAATTTGCCCTGCAGCAGGTTGAGATTCTCAGTGGGCTCAAGCCCGGAGATACCATCATTGTTGCCGGGCACCAGAAACTGCGACCCGGAGACCGGGTACAACCAAGCCCGTATGAACCGGTTGAGAATACCAACCTCGCACTTGGGGCGAGCAGTGCGCTCCTGACAACGTGTGATTTCTAATCCATGACTCTTTCCGACCTGTGCATTACCCGTCCGGTTCTGGCGACGGTGATGAGCCTGCTCATTGTCCTGGCCGGGACTGCCGCCTTTTTATACATACCGGTTCGAGAATACCCCGATATCGATAACCCGGTAGTCTCGATTACCACGATTTATGTTGGGGCCAGCCCGGCGACGGTCGAGAGCACCATCACCGAGCCGCTCGAACAGTCCCTCAACGGTGTCGAGGGTATTCGCAACATCACGTCGATTAGCGGTTTCAGCCGCAGCTCGATTACGATCGAGTTCGTTGCCGGCCGCGATATCGATCTGGCAGTCACCGATGTCAGCAATGCGATCCAACGCGCGTTTGACGATATTCCGGAGGAAGCCGAGCGACCGATTGTCGCCAAGTCCGGGGCCAACACCTTCCCTATTATGTGGATCGGTTTGCAGAGCGAGGCGTACTCGACGGAAGACCTGACCGATATTGTGGACCGCATAGTCAAGCCGCCGCTTCAGATTCTGCCGGGTGTGGCCGAGGTGTTCCTCGGTGGGCGAAAATATGCCATGCGCATCTGGCTCGATCCGGCCAAAATGGCACTGCACGGCGTGGACCCAGCCGATATTTACCGCACCATTATTGAGAACAATCTCCAGGTTCCGGCCGGCGAGGTCGAGGGCACGACCCGGAAATTTACCGTTCTGGCCGATGCCCAGATTGACGACCCGAGCGTGTACGAAAACCTCATCATCCGCGAGGAGGGCGAGACTAGGGTCCGCCTCAAGGATATAGGTTGGGCCGAGCTGGGCTCTGAGAATTATAATGTGCTGACCCGCCTCAACGGCCGCCCAACGGTCGGCGCCGGCATCGTCCGGCAGTCACGCTCAAACCAACTCGAAGTCTCGGATGCCGTGCGTCGCAGCCTGCCGGCTATCCGCGCAGCCCTGCCGGACGGGGTCGATCTCCAGGTGGCGGTCGATAGCACGATCTTTGTGCGGGCCTCTCTCGCAGAGGTGTGGTTTACGCTGGGTGTGGTCTTTGGTCTGGTGGTGGTAGTGAATCTGGTCTTTCTCCGCTCCGCGGTGACGACACTGATCTCATCGATTGCCATTCCCGTCTCTCTCATCGGCACCTTTGCCGTCATGCTCGTCCTCGGCTTTTCGGTCAACGTCCTCACCCTGCTCGCCCTGGTCCTGGCCATCGGTCTCCTGGTCGATGACTCCATTGTGGTGATGGAGAACGTCTACCGGCGGCAAGAGCTGGGCGAAACGCGCCGGGTCAGCGTCCGCCGTGGGGCAAAGGAAGTTGGCTTTCCGGTCATCGCCACGACCGTTGCGCTGGTTGCCGTCCTCATTCCACTCTCCCTGCTGACCGGCAACCTGGGTCGCCTCTTTCGCGAGTTTGCCCTGACCATGGCCGCCAGCGTCCTCATCTCGACCTTTGTCGCCCTGACCCTGGTCCCCATGCTGTGCTCCCAGTTTCTGACGGTTCGGGCGGTTCATGGACGCTTCTACTATGTCCTGGAGCCCTTCTTCGCCAGCCTGAACCGCGGCTATGAGCGCGCCCTCCGCTGGGCCCTCCACCATCGCCCGGCCATGGGCCTGCTGCTTGTGGCGACCATCGGCTTCGGCCTGCTCCTGTTGCAAGCCCTGCCCTCCACCCTGGTCCCAGTCGAAGACCGGGGGCGGATTATCACGGTGATTAAAGCGCCCCAAGGATCGACCCTGGCCTACACCGCCCAGACCCTGGATCGAGTGGAAAAACGCATTCAACAAATTCCGGAGGTAGAAGCCTTTTTCGAGGCCATCGGACTGTCTATTGGTGGGCCACCGAATACCAGCGACGGTATCGTCTTTGCCCGCCTGACCGATTGGGAAAAGCGCAGCGTCGCACAGCAGGCCATTGTCGCCCAACTCTTTCCTGAATTCTTCGCCCTGACCGGAGCCTTGGTCTTTCCGATCAACCCCCCGTCCCTCAACCAGCGCAGCATTAACGATTTGGAATTCATCATCAAGAACGCCGCAGCGACCCAGGAAGAATTTACCCAGACGGTCGGCACCATGCTGGAGCGGGTGCGCCAGCTCTCCAGCCTGATTAACGTGGACAGCGACCTGCGGCTCGACAACCCCCAACTGGACATGATCTTTGACCGCGACCGAGCCGCCGACCTCGGGGTCCCCGTTTCCACCGTGGCCCAGAGTTTGCAGCTCCTCCTGTCACAGGCCAAAATCGACGAATTCATTATGCGCGGCAAGCAGTATGATGTGGTAACCGCACTGGCGTCACGCTATCGGAGCCTGCCCGATCAGATCGGAGAGATTTACGTCCGCAGCCGGACCGGGACGATGGTGCCGTTGTCCGGCCTGGTGCACGCCGCACCCAGCATCGCTCCAGCCCGACTTAACCGCTACGACCTGCAACGCTCGGCCACGATCACGGGCAGCCTGGCCCCTGGGGCGACCCTGGGCGAAATGCTGACCGGTGTGCAGCGCATTGCCGGCGAGGTCCTCCCGGTTGGCTTTACCACCGCCCTGGGAGGCAGCGCGCGCGAGTTTGTGGAATCCTCGGCCGAGATCTATATTGTTTTTCTTATTGCGCTGGTCTTCATCTATCTCGTCTTATCGGCCCAGTTTGAAAACTTCTTTCATGCCCTGACCATACTCGGCAGCGTCCCCCTGGCACTCTTTGGGGCTCTATTCGTGCTGTTTATGACCGGCCACACGCTGAACCTCTACAGTCAGATTGGTATTATTTTGCTTATCGGTCTGGTGACAAAAAACTCGATCTTGCTAGTGGACTCCGCCAATCAGTCGCGAGCTCGCGGCACCGAGTTGCTGGCCGCAGTGCTGGCCGCCGGGCGGAGTCGCCTGCGCCCTATTTTAATGACCAGCGCGACTTCTATCTTTGGGGCCTTACCACTCGCCCTGGCCATCGGGGCAGGGGCGGAAAGCCGTCGTCCGATTGGTGCGGCAGTGGTCGGCGGGCTGGCCTTTTCTACCGCCTTCACCCTGCTCGTCATTCCCGTGGTCTATCTGTTTGTGACCTATGTGGGCGAGCGGCTGGGGATCAATATGGTCCCTCCCAGGGTAACGTTGATGGGAGACGAGCGGGACCGGGAGGCCGTTGCTCACACGGCAAGCAAGAGTGCGACTTTATAGGACCCGAACACGTGATAAGGAAAACGGCATGCACAGGACGCTGACCCGACACTGGCGGCTCGCCGTTTCGTGGCCTCCGCCCCCAGCATGGGCTCTCCCCCTCCTCTTCTGCTTGGTCGCCAGTTGCACGGTGACCCCGAAACGACCGGTTGCCTCGGTCACGCTTCCCGAGGCATGGAGTGAGCAGCCTGAGGCCGCTACCAGCGTGCAATCAATAGAGCTCGCGCGGTGGTGGAATACCTTTCAGGATCCCAGGCTCCAGGCCCTGATCGGACGGGGGATCAGCCAGAATCGAGATATCCAGGAAGCCACCGCACGGATTCAGGAGGCGCGCGCTTCACGGCTGGTCACCCTGGCTCCCCGCTGGCCGCGCCTCGGTTCGGCTACGTCGTATACGCGCAGTCTGAGCAGCCGCACGACCACCTCGCTGTCGTCCAATTTTCTCGATGACGAGTCCACCCGCACGGACAATAGCGAGAGCCCGGTCGGGACGTCGTTGGGCTTCGGACAAGAACGGAACTTCTACCAGATGGGCCTGGACGCAAGCTGGGAGATTGACCTGTTTGGGCGTCTGCGTTGGGCCGAGCAGGCGTTGAGCGCCGATATCAACGCGGCCGAAGAGCACCGGCGCACGGTGCTGGTGGCGCTGCTGGCCGAGATCGCGCGCAACTATATTGCACTCCGCGGCGCGCAACAGCGGCTCCGTATTGCCACTCAGCATATTCAGGCTCAGCAAGATTCGGTGGAGGTCACGCAGTCTCGCTATCAAGCCGGCCTGACGAGCGCGCTGGACGCAGCCGAGGCCGAGGCCCTGCTGGCGAATATCCGCGCCCAGGTCCCTCCCCTCCAAACCACAGTCAAACAGACCCTCCACCGTCTGAGCGTCCTGGTGGGCGAGCCACCCGCGGCTTTTACGTCCTCCCTCTCCCAGGACTATCCGATCCCGCAGGCCGACCTGAGCAGTGATATCGGACTGCCGTCCGAGCTCTTACGCCGGCGCCCCGATATTCGGCAGGCTGAACGTGAACTTGAAGCAGCCACTGCACGGGTTGGGGTGGCGACCACCGACCTCTTCCCTCGACTGACCCTGACCGGGCGACTCGGGACACAAGGCTTGGATGTGACGGACCTGGCCAAAGGTGCGGGCCTGTCCTGGGCAACCGGCCCTGCGCTGAGCTGGCCGGTTTTTGACGCGGGCCGCATACGGGCTGCCATCAAAGTGCAGGACGCGCGCCAGGCACAGGCCCTCGCCCGTTATGAGCAGGTGATTCTCACTGGGCTCGAAGAGGTTGAGAATGCCCTGGTGGCGTACAGCAAAGAGCAGGTCCGCCAGCAATGGCTGACGGCATCGGTCGCTGCGCACACCGATGCCGTCGAGATTGCCACTGACCGATATCTGAGTGGCCTGGAAAACTATCTGAGCGTCGCCCTGGCCCGCCGCGCGCTCCACACGGCCCAGGATGCCTTTGCCCAAAGCCAAACCGCGCTCGCCTCTCACGTCGTCGCCTTATACACCGCGCTCGGCGGGGGCTGGGATATGACCGGGGCGCCAAGTTGACACTCTCCGTATCTGGTGGCAAGGGCATGGGATTGCTTCCCTCATTCGAGCTTGGTAGGGAATTTTCTGAGAAGAAGGAGCAGTCTATGCGACGGATGATTGTGGCAGCACTGGTCAGCAGCGCGCTTCTGGTTCCGGGTCTGAGCCAGGCGGCAACCTGGAAGAGTGATTCGGCGCATGCCAGTGTGCAATTTGCCGTGAGGCATTTGATGGTCGCCACCGTGCGCGGCACATTCGACAAATTCGACGTGACCGCGATTATAGACGAGGACGATATCAGCCGCTCCTCGGTGGACGCCACCATCGAGGTGGCCTCCATCAATACCCGCAACCAGAAGCGGGACGACCATTTACGCGGGCCGGATTTCTTTGATGCGGCCAAGCATCCGACCATCACCTTCAAATCAAAGGCGGTCGAAAAAATACAGGACTACAGTTATAAGGTCACCGGAGAGCTGACCCTCATGGGCGTCACCAGAGAGGTCGTGCTCGAGGTGACCGGCTCGCCCCAGGCCGTCACCGACCTCCGGGGCAAGCCTCGCCTGGGCGGGGCTGCCACCACAACGATCAATCGTACCGACTATGGGCTCAGCCGCAACTCGGTCCTGGAGTCGGGCGGGGTGGCGATCGGCGAGGAGGTCGAGATCACGATCGACATCCAACTGGTGCCGACGCAGTAATGCGCGGTCGTATCCCAGTCTATCTTACCCCCGCACCCCAGCCCTCTCCCTCCAGGGGCTGAGGACCCGACAGTTTGTTGACGTTGACTCATACGGGTTGGCCGGGGCATGG
>WTHD01000064.1 GCA_011523265.1 Candidatus Binatota bacterium | reverse complement strand
GTAGCGCACCTGCCTTGGGAGCAGGGGGTCGGCCGTTCAAATCGGCTCGCCCCGATGGAAAAATGCTAGGGATGAGAGTCCTGAGACTCTCCGCTGGCGAGGGCGCCAGTAGCTCAGCTGGATAGAGCAACGGCCTTCTAAGCCGTGGGTCAGGGGTTCGAATCCCTTCTGGCGCATAGGGTGGGTGTAGCTCAGTTGGTAGAGCACTGGGTTGTGGTCCCAGGAGTCGAGGGTTCAAGTCCCTTCACCCACCTTGTTCCCTTCACTCCAGAGCATGATATTCTCCCGACAAGCGCGGGCACGGCTCCGGTTGCCATGGCTAGGAATAGTAGTTATGGTGCCCGTGGGCCGCTAGCTCAGTTGGCAGAGCAGCTGACTCTTAATCAGCGGGTCCGGAGTTCGAATCTCCGGCGGCCCATCACCCTCGGTGAGGACATATGCGAGAGTGGCGAAATTGGCAGACGCGCTAGACTTAGGATCTAGTCCGCTTGAAGCGGATGGGGGTTCAAGTCCCCCCTCTCGCACGTGTGTCTTATCCGAGTGGTATGAAGAACTCTGTTGATATCCGCAATAGGTTGTTGCTGTATGAAGATTTCGATTGAGAGGCTGAGTTCGGTCCAGAAAAAAATTGTTTTCGAGATTCCTGCAGATCAAGTCCAAGCCGGACTGGAGAAGGCGTATCGAACCTATCAAAACCGCGTTCAACTGAAAGGCTTTCGGGCTGGGCGAGTGCCAAGGCAGGTACTCGAGCGTCGCTTTGGAGAAGAGATCGCTGCAGAAGTGAGTTCCTCTCTGGTTGAGGAGTCTCTTGCCAAAGCAATAGAGGAGCACGAACTTGCTATTGTGACAAAGCCTCAGATTGTGACTGAGCGCTTGGTCGCAGGAAACCCTTTCTGTTATTCAGCGACTATTGAGACGAAGCCTGAGGTCAAGAACGTGGACTACGAGGGGGTGGCGGTTGACAAAGTCATCTCGTCAGTAGCGGAAAAGGAGGTTGATGAGTCCTTAGCTCGACTTGCCGAATCTTTTGCTCAGCTTCATCCTGTAACGGATCGAGATCAGGCTGAGTCGGGAGATGTTGTCACCCTAGACTACCGGGCCATACAGCACGGACGCGCCATTCCAGGGCTCGAAGGAAAGGGCCGATTGGTTGAGTTGGGCAAAGAGTCGCTCCTGCCTGGGTTTCAAGAGCAGCTCATTGGCGTCAAGAAGGGACAGGCTGTTGAATTTTCGCTGCCATTGCCCCAGGGACCTCAAGAGACAGAATCCGATCAACAGGAAGCTCTGCCTCCTGCTACCTTTCACGTCACCATACACGATATTGCCCAAAAGGAAGTCCCGCTTTTAGACGATGAGTTTGCAAAAGACCACGGAGAGTGTGATACCCTCGAAGAATTACGCGCCAAGATTCGGGATAATATGGAACAGATGGCGGAGCGGACAGCCGAAGGGCAGATGCATGACGCTGTACTGAGCCAAATACTCAACAAAAATCCCTTTGAGGTCCCCCCTGGCCTTATTCGTGAACAAGCGCAACAGTTGTTCGTTGAGTCGGGCATGCAGGGACAGAGTAATGTCAGCTTTGATGACTCGACTATTCCTGAGGCTATACGCGAGGATTTTTCCCAGCGGGCAAGGCGACAGATTGAGACGACCCTGCTCCTTGATGCACTGGTAGAGCAACTCGGCATCACAAGTACGGAGGAAGAGGTTGATCTGAAGATTGAAAATTTCGGAGCGACGAGTGTCGAACAGCGACAGCAGATTGATACCTTCTACGCTGATCCGAGTAATCGCCAGATGCTGCAAGGGCGGCTGTGCAGAGAAAAGGCACTTCAGGCGGTTGTGGGAAAGGCCCATATTCGAGTGGTCCAAGAAGACGTTGCTGGTGCCGAGGAAAACGATTAGTATGGACCCTTGGTGAAGAATCTTTCCACTCCCCGTGTGATTGGGCTGAAAGATGAAAGCTGCTCTCTGCGACACTATGGATCTGGTGGCTATCTAGTACGGACTGGTAAGTGAATATGGATACTGTTTTTTCTTCCGAGCGGAGGGACGCCACGCGAACCCGGAGCACATATCCCTATACCGTGCGGTCTGAAAACGATCCAAGGAGTAGCTATGCCCAGAAATGGCGATGATCGTCCCGGAAATTTGGTTTGCTCTTTTTGTGGCAAGAGTCAGGACGAGGTTCGTAAACTGATTGCGGGCCCTACGGTCTATATCTGTGACGAATGTATCGATCTGTGTAATGACATTATCGCAGAAGAGTGTGACCAGGAAGACTCGCTGGCGGCATCCTCAACCGTCCCAAAACCGGCAGAGATAAAGCGTGTTTTGGATCAATACGTCATTGGACAGGAGCAAGCAAAGAAAATTCTCTCCGTCGCCGTCCACAATCACTACAAACGCGTTGACTCGCAATTAATGACGAGTGAGGTGGAACTCCAAAAGTCTAATATTCTCCTCCTTGGTCCGACGGGGTCAGGGAAAACTCTCCTGGCCCAAACTTTGGCTCGTTTCCTCCAGGTGCCTTTTACGATCGGTGATGCAACAAGTCTGACCGAGGCTGGGTATGTTGGGGAGGATGTCGAGAATATTGTCTTAAGTTTATTACAAAATGCCGACTATGACGTCGAGAAATGTCAGAAGGGAATCGTCTATATCGATGAAATCGACAAGATCGCCCGAAAAGGTGATAATCCTTCGATTACCCGAGATGTTTCCGGTGAGGGTGTCCAACAAGCGTTGCTCAAGATTATTGAAGGGACCGTTGCGAGTGTACCCCCAAAAGGAGGCCGGAAACACCCGCAGCAAGAGTTCGTCCAGGTTGATACGACGAATATCCTCTTTATCTGCGGTGGCGCGTTTGTCGGTCTGGAAGATGTTATTCAACGACGGATTGGGGGGAAGAGTCTTGGGTTTGGGGCAGATGTCCGAAGCACCAACCTGAAGGGGAGCAGTCTGCTCACAGAAGTACAACCGGAAGACCTCCTGAAATTTGGCATGATACCGGAATTTATCGGTCGGCTTCCCGTTTTAGCGACCCTCAAGGAACTGGACGATCAGGCGTTAGTCCGCATTTTGCGTGAGCCAAAAAATGCCCTCGTTCGTCAATACCAAAAGCTCTTTGAATTGGAGAATGTCCACCTACGCTTTACGGAAGGCGCGCTAACTGCGATCGCTCGTGAGGCATTAGCCAGAAAAACCGGGGCTCGCGGGCTGCGTGCTATTATGGAAAACATCATGCTGGATATCATGTACGATATCCCCTCACAGCCGAATATCAAAGAAGTCCTTATTTCCGAAGAAGTGGTGTCACGCAATGTGCAGCCTATTGTGATGTACCAAAAGGCAACGGCCGAGAGTGCCTGACAACCCGATTCGGAAAACAGCGGCATGTTGTTCCAGAAAGACCAATAAAGAGAGATCGGAAAAAGGAGGGGCCGTGCGTCTACCGCTTTTACCGTTACGAGATATTATTGTTTTTCCTCACATGGTCGTTCCCCTCTTTGTGGGGCGGCAAAAGTCGATTAAGGCGCTCGAAGAATCGGTTGCCGGCGATAAACTGATTTTTCTTGCAACGCAGCGTGATGCGAAAGTCAACGAGCCGATTGCTAATGACATTTATTCCATGGGTACCATTGGGCATGTTGTGCAACTCCTCCGGTTGCCAGACGGGACTGTGAAGGTGCTGGTTGAGGGGAAACAGCGCGGACAGGTTGTCCAATACGTGGAGCAGAATGACTTCTTCTGGGCTGACGTGGAAGAGGTTGAAGAGACGTCACAACGCCAAGCCGAAATCGATGCGTTGGTGAAAAGCGTGAATACGGCATTTGAGAACTATGTGCGTCTGAATAAGAAGATTCCTCCAGAGATGATTATGTCGGTCTCGGCGCTTGATGATCCGTCTCGACTCGCCGATACCATTATTGCTCACCTTGGTATTAAACTGGAGGATAAACAGACCCTGCTCGAAACGATCGATCCCGCTGACCGGCTGGAGAAAGTGCTGAGCTTCACGCGTTCCGAGATTGAGATACTTGAGGTGGAGCGGAGGATACGCAACCGGGTCAAAAAACAAATGGAAAAGACCCAGAAGGAGTACTATCTCAACGAGCAGATGCGGGCCATTCAAAAAGAACTCGGAGAAAAAGACGAATTCAAGAATGAGTTGCAAGAGCTCGAAGAAAAAATCCGACAAAAGAAATTGTCTCAAGAGGCGCGGGACAAGGTAGAAAAGGAACTCAAGAAGCTGAAGATGATGTCGCCGATGTCTGCCGAGGCGACTGTTGTGCGAAACTATATTGACTGGTTGCTCGTCCTGCCCTGGTATGAATACACGGAAGATAAACTGGATATTCAAGATGCAGAAAAGATTTTAGACGAGGACCACTACGGTCTGGAAAAGGTCAAAGAACGCATCCTAGAATATCTTGCCGTCCAGAGCCTCGTTGGCGAGTTGAAAGGTCCGATTCTCTGTTTTGTCGGTCCTCCGGGGGTGGGGAAAACGTCCTTGGGAAAATCCATTGCCCGCTCGACGGACCGAGAGTTTGTTCGGGTCTCCCTCGGTGGAGTACGCGACGAGGCAGAAATTCGGGGGCACCGACGGACCTATATCGGAGCAATGCCTGGGAAAATAATCCAGGGAATGAAAAAAGCGGGGTCAGGGAACCCGGTCTTTCTTCTTGATGAGATCGACAAGATGTCGACCGATTTTCGGGGGGATCCGTCCGCCGCGTTGATGGAAGTCCTTGATCCAGAACAGAATACGACCTTCAACGACCATTACCTTGATGTAGATTACGATCTGTCGAAAATCCTTTTTATCTGTACGGCAAATAATCTTGAGCGGATTCCACGTCCCCTCCAGGACCGCATGGAGATCATTAGAATCCCTGGTTACACCGAGTGGGAAAAATTAAATATTGCGAAGCATTTTTTGTTTAAAAAGCAACGTGAGGCCAACGGTCTGACCGAGCAGAATATCACGTGCTCTGACCGGGTCCTGTCTACCGTGGTACGCTCCTATACCCGAGAATCTGGAGTCAGAAATCTCGAACGGGAAATCGCGACGTTGTGTCGAAAGGTCGCGGTGGAAGTTGTCAAAAAGGGCAAAGATACGCATGTCCGATTAAATCAGAAACGACTCGAAAAATATTTGGGGCCTGTCCGATATCGGGTGAGTAAGACAGAGCAGGAAGACAAGATTGGTGTCGTGACTGGCTTGGCCTGGACTGATATGGGAGGTGAATTGCTTGCTACTGAGGTGACCATTGTCCCTGGTAAAGGTAAGTTAACCATTACTGGAAAAATTGGTGATGTGATGCAAGAGTCTGCCCAGGCGGCGATGAGCTATGTACGCTCACGTGCCGATGAGTTAGGGCTCGACAAGGATTTTTACCAGAACATTGATGTGCATATCCACATTCCAGAAGGAGCGATCCCGAAAGACGGTCCATCGGCCGGCGTGACAATGGCAACCTGTCTCGTATCGGCTCTGACAAAGATCCCGGTTCGACATGACACGGCTATGACCGGAGAAATTACCCTTCGTGGCCGTGTACTCCCCATTGGTGGTCTCAAGGAGAAGATACTCGCCGCCCATCGTGGAGGGATAACAAGAATAGTCATCCCAATTGAAAACGAAAAAGACCTCCAGGAAGTTCCAGCGAATATCTTGCGAGCCGTCCATGTCGAACCTGTTGACCATCTCGACGCAGTGCTCCGCAATGCGCTCGTCCTTGCCGAGCCTGAGGAGTTTCTGGCAAAGAAAGAGACCGTGGTTGATGAGGATCCTCTCTATTCTTCCGATGCACCTGACCCGACTGAATCAACCGAGATCGTAACCCATTAAGAAACATGAGGGGATTGACTAGGAAAGGGCGCAGTGGTAGAGCTCAGAGCCTCGTTTAGGGTAAGGCACGCTCGCTAGCCTCCTTCGTCCTTGTATGTAGGGCGGTTAGCTCAGAGGAAGAGCATCGGCCTTACAAGCCGAGGGCCATCCGTTCAAATCGGATACCGCCCATATGGTGGGGTCGTAGTTCAGCTGGTTTAGAACGCCGGCCTGTCACGCCGGAGGTCGCGAGTTCGAGTCTCGTCGGCCCCGCCATCCCCCATACCTGTCGATGAAAGTGCTGTGATCTATGAAGAAAGAAACGCAAACATTACCTCAAGAACAAGCGCTCTCCGCACGCCCTTGGTATCTGGTCGACGCGAAGGACCAAGTCGTCGGGCGTCTTGCAAGTAATATCGCGAGCGCCTTACGAGGGAAGGGAAATCCAGCCTTTTCTCCCCATACTGACACTGGAGACTTTATTGTCGTCATTAATGCACGCCACGTGAGACTGACGGGGAAGAAGCTTCAAGATAAACAATACTACCGACATACGGGATACCCGGGCGGTATACGACAGCGATCTGCGGAACAGCTGATCAAATCGTCCCCTGAATACATCCTGAAAAAGGCGGTAGCCGGGATGTTGCCGAAGAATGCTCTTGGACGCAAGTTGGTAAAGAAATTGAAGATCTATCCTGACGCATCCCACCCTCACGCCGCCCAGATGCCCATCGCTCAATAAAGAGTAGGGGCCGAGAAAGAGAGAAGGAAGGCGCTTTGTATGGCTGAGAATCAATCAGAGTGTTGGGGAACTGGAAAACGAAAAACAGCGATTGCCAGAGTTCGCCTGCTTCCTGGGGAAGGGCGGTATACCGTCAACAAAAAGGCCCTTGACGAATATTTTGGCCGTGAAGCAATCCGGATGATTGCGCGACAGCCGCTCATTGTGACGCAAACGGAAGACCAATACGATGTCAAGGCCAACGTCCAAGGGGGCGGAAACTCTGCCCAAGCTGCGGCTATTCGCCATGGGGTTACCCGTGCCCTTCTCAAAGCCAACCCGGACTTTCGGACCCCCCTGAAAAAAGAAGGATTTATTACCCGCGACTCACGAAAAGTTGAGCGCAAGAAGTATGGCAGGCACAAAGCGCGGAAGCGTCCTCAGTATTCAAAGCGCTAGGCTCTCATAGGCCAATTAGTCGATGCCGAGAAGGAAATAAATACCGACTAAGCTGAGCGTTCCATTAGCGAGCCAAGCAGAGAGGGTCGGGGGCAGGATCCCGCCATTACCGAGAGAAACGGTGAGGGCGAGAAAGACCCAGTAGCCAAACCCAACAAGCAGAGCCGCAGCGAGTGCTGTTGGCACGGTCAGCTGCTTCGCGCCCGGTATCGCAAGTGCTGCCCCTAACAGTGTCATAACAAATGCCGCAAAAGGGATTGCCCCCTTGAGTTTGAGGTCTACTTGATATTCTGTCGTATCGAGGCCCTTTTGTTGGAGATCTGCGATATAAGCCCTGAGCGCCCGTGATGAAAACTCTTCGGATTTCATGGCAACAAGGGAAAAGTCTTCTGGTGTCTCCTTGAGTAGAAGAGATGGCGGGAGCGAACGATACGCATCTTCTCGCTCCAGCGTGCTCTCCTGGACTCCTTCAAAATACCATCTTCCGTCTCGCCAAGAGGCTTGAGCAATCTTCGTTAAAAACTGCACCTGAAAATTCTCACTGAGGGTATAAATAGTGGGGCCGGAAAGGACATTCCGGCGTGAATCAAAGTGGTCGATATGGTAGAAGCTATTTGCTCCATGGTACCAGAACCCTCGCGTCTGAAAGAGCCCTTTAAAAGCCTTGCCTTTAATCTCCACGGTATTGATATAGCGAGACTTGTGAAAGGCGTACGGAACGACACTCTCGTTCCACACCCATCCCCCAAGACTTAATACACTAGCAGATACGAGGAGGGGAACAGCCATCTGCCAGGCACTCACACCAC
>WTHD01000182.1 GCA_011523265.1 Candidatus Binatota bacterium | reverse complement strand
GATTCGTAACGTTACCACCTATCCTATTTATTTCTGTTGTAAGTGTAGTGCTAAAGGTTCCCAAGACAGCCGCAATCGCCACCGCAATCACGCCCACCAGAATGGCATACTCCAGGGCTGAGACTGCCTTGGAGTCCCGCACAAATGACCAGAGACGCTGTAACACCCTACACCTTGACCTTTCTCTGCTCTCAGGTGTACGGTCGTGCGGTTCGATGCCAGCACGGCTCACCCACTGAGCAGTGTTGGTCCCCGCGCTGAAGTGCCATTCAGCGCGGGGCACGTTGACAATCCAACTCCAGTAACGACACGCGGCATGAGGATGCCGGGTCGTGCGAACTTCACAAAAGATGCTTTGGTGAGAGTCCCTATTTATTCGCCACGGCGCGGGTCATGACTCCCGCGCCTTTGTGTGGCTCTTGTATTCCATAGGCGACCCGACGCAGGGCACCTTCTGGAAGTTCGCAGGCCCTACAATGCCTGAACTCCACAAAAATGTCAAGATACAGATGGTATGTCTTTCAGAATGGGGCGCAGTCGGACAGGAGCGGGGTCTACCGGGTGATTGTGACCACTACCCAACAAGGCAACCCTAGCGAAGAATTGCAGTCACGACCGCTGAGGGGTTATGTATGGCGTAGCGCTGGTCCGGCCAACAACCGAACGGAGCGGCGAGCACAAAACCGCTGAGGCAGAACACAACGGAGAATGCCATGCACGACCATTCCCCCCTCGATACGACAACGGACGCTCTGCTGGAGCGCGCCCGTGAGGTCGCCCGGCTGGCGGCCGAGCAAGCGCAGACCATCGAACAGCAGCGCCGCCTGCCCGACGCGCTGATGCAGGCGCTGAAGGACTCCGAGTTGCTGCGCGTCCTCCAGCCCGCCTACTGGGGCGGCTATGAGCGAGACTTGCGGACCTTCCTTCAGGTGGCGACCGAGATTGCCAGGGGGGATACCTCGACCGGCTGGGTGTATTGCATTCTCGGGATTCATAACTTCTGGATCAGCTATGTTGAGCCGGAACTGCAAGAGGAGCTCTGGGGGGAAGATTCGAGTGTGCTGATGGCCGACTCCTTCGCTCCCACGGGGGCGGCTCAAGAGGTCTCCGGCGGATACCAACTCAACGGCCAGTGGAGTTTTTTAAGCGGTCTGTGGTGTAGCGATTGGGTCGCGGTCGGGGCTCGGGTGGCACCCCAGCCGGACGCGCCACCCGAGTGGACGATGATGTTCGTTCCCAAGACGGATTATCGTCTCAATGACCAGTGGCATGTCGCGGGCTTACAGGGAACCGATAGCAATACCGTTGTCGTCGAGAATGCGTTTGTGCCCCGCCACCGGGTCTACTGGTTGGAGCGGGCGGAACGGACCGGGACTTCTCCTGGGCAACATCTGCATCCGAACGCCTTGTATCAGCTCCCCTTTATCCCCACCCTGGGCGTTGCGCTGGTGCCGGCAGCCATCGGGTCGGTCCGATCGGCCATTGCTCATTTTGAGGAGTGGACCCGGGCCCGCATTCCCGTCTATGGCCCGAGCGAGACTCCCCTGCCCGGCACGGCCAGTGCCTATCTCGCTTTGGCCGAAGCCGCCACCACTGTCGATGCGCTGGAGGGGCTGATGTGGCAGTGCACGGATGAACTCGTGTCGGAGTATGGACAGGCGGGTCGCGTCCCGACCGCCCAGGAGCGGGCCAAGTATTACGCCTGGCGCAGCTATATCGTGCGGCAGTCCACCCGCGCGGTTGACCGGCTGTTTGAGCTCAGCGGTGGCCGCTCCCTGTATCTCCAGCACCCAGTCCAGCGCATTTGGCGTGACCTGCATGCGGTCAGCCAACACATCGCCCTGCACTATGAGGCGGGGCTGGAAGCCTACGGCCGCACGCTGGTCGGGTTGCCGAGTGGGTCGCCGCTGTAGAGACCGCCCTTTACTTGACGCCCTCACCACTGGGGTCGTCGACGATGAAGCGCCACGTCCCGTCCGCCTGCTTGCGGACCACCTCCACACTGTGCAGCGGCGTCGTCACTGGATTCCCGTCAGGCCCAGGGCTGGTACTGCTGCCCTTCACCCGCGTGACCGCCACCGTTCCGTCCGTGCTCGTCACCGCCGTGACCGCCTCGACGTTAAACGTGGCCTGGGCGTCCATAAAGCCCTGCATGACCTCGCGGATGGCGTCGTGGCCTTTGACCACCTGCTCGGGCGACACCACAAAGGTGGCGTCCGGCTCATAGAGCGAGATGGCCGTCTCCAGGTCGCCGGCTTTGATTGCTTCGAGCAACAACAGATCGCACTCTTCGGGTTTCTGTGCTGGCATATCCGCTTCCTCCTTTGATTTGAGTTACACTCTCAGACTGTCTTAGGCCGCGCTGTCAGGCCGGTCCCCTTCGTAATACGGCGACCGCCCCGGTTTGTCTTTGAGATGGACGAAGACCTTGTGCGAGAACCACTCGGTATACTCTCGGACCGTTACCGACCGGTACTTGGGCGGATGGTCCGCGTCGCAGCAGGTCTCCACACACTCAATCAGCGTGTCCGGGCTGGGGCTGTAGAAGAACGGAATCGCATACCGGTCGCGCCCCGACCGGTTGATGGCCCGGTGAAACGTGGCTCGAAACCGGCCGTTGCTCCACAGACGGAGAATCTCGCCCGCGTTGACCAGAAAGGTCTCGGGCAGCGCCGGCGCCTGAATCCATTTTTTCTCCGAGGTGCGCAGCTCCAGACCGGGCACCTCGGACTGAGCCAAAAACGTAATAAAGTCACCGTCAATATGCGGCGAGGCGTTAAACTGGTTTTCCTCGCAGGGAATTCCAGGGTAGTGAGACAGCCGCAGAATGCCCATCGGTCGCGAGTGCAGAAATGCGTCGTCAAAGAAATGCTCGGGCAGGCCCAGGGCGGCGGCGTACACCGGCAGCAGACGCAGGCTGAGCGCTTCCATGGCGTTAAAATACTCAATCAAGGTGTCCCGAAAGCCGGGCAAATCCGCCGGCCATTGATTGCCGCCCTGATAGAGTGGATTGGGCGAACCGCCGTCTCGGCTTCTCGCTCGGGCCTCACGCCCGATGAAAAACGCCTCGCCAATATCCGGCTTACGGGGCGGTTCGTCCTGATTGTACTTGGGCTGCTGGAGTCCCTGCGGCATATAGCCAATGCCTTTGCTATCGACCTTGACGGGAAGTTTGCGCTCAAGCGGCAACGCGTGAAAACGGGTGTTTTCGGCAAACACGCGGTCAACCAACTCCTGGGGCACGCCGTGGTTTTTGATGAAAAAGAAACCGATGTCTTCAAGCGCCTGACAGACTTCCCGGCCCAGGCGGGCCAGCGCGTCTGGCTCTCCGGCCAGAAACGGCCCGAGGTCCAATACCGGGATGATATCTTTCGCGCTCACCGGATAGGATTTTTTTACAAAGACGCGATCCGTATTCACTTGGCTCATATCTTCCCCTCGCCGGACATCGTCCCAAACATACACAACCACCACGCCGGGAAGCAAGAGAACGGTCTGGGTCTTGTATGAGATTTATTTTTCTCCGCTCTGCTGCTACGGAGTGTCTGGCAAATACAAAAGGGCGGAGAGGATGTTACCCTGTTCCAGCCTGAGAGGAGAAGCATATGACAACAGAGGTAGCCTTGATCGTCGGGGCTGGTCCGGGAACGAGCGCGAGTTGCGCCCGGCTTTTTTCCCGCGAGGGCATGCGGGTGGCCGTTGCGGCGCGTACCCCGGACAAACCCGCGCTGAAAAAACTGGCGAGCGAGTATGGCGTACGGTGTTATCAGTGCGATGCGCGGGAGCCCGAGGCGGTGACGGCGCTGTTCCAAGCGGTACAGAATGATCTGGGGCGGCCCAGGCTGGTCGTGCACAATATCGACGGCCGGACCCCGGACATTTTCCGCAAAGACATTGACGAGGCCGACCCCGGCTTAGTACGCGACACCCTGCTGAACTCCGCATATAGCGCCTTCCTCGTGGGTCAACAGGCGACAAAAAGTATGCTGGCCAGCTCACCCGGTGCCGACGGTCACCGGGGTACCATCATCTTCACCAATGCCAGCGCGGCCTATAAGGGCTACCCGAGGAGTGGGGCGTTTGCGATGGCCTGTCAAGGGAAATCGGGTCTGGCAGAGAGTATGGCCCGAGAACTTATGCCCAAGGGCATCCATATTGCCCACGTGCCGATTGACGCGGCCATCGGCTGGACCCAGGAAGACGGCACCCGCTGGCACCGCCTGGCCGGAACAACGGTGGACGACAATATGGCCGACCCGGACTGTATTGCCGAGACCTATCTGCAACTCCACCGTCAGCCCCGCTCGACCTGGGCTTTCGAGGTGGTGCTGCGACCGTGGGTTGAAACGTGGTAGGGTAGACATATATCCAGGAGGGCAGTCTGCATCTCATCGGGACGGAGTTAGCAAACTGGTACGGCGGTTTGTAATCCTGGGGCGGTCCTGCATTGAGAGGCCGGATCGTCCGTTCCGTTTGCCGCCTGACGCCGCTTCAGAATTGACAGGAAGCGAAGAGCGTGTCCGGGAAGTTTTCCATATTTCCATAATGAGGAGAAGATAAGAATATGAAAGGACATGGATTTCGGCGAGACTGCCCGTATTGTGGGAAATGGGACTGCCCAGAAGAACATAAAGAACATACTGATGACGGACCGAGTCTGCTCGGGGTGATCTTGTTCTGTCTGTTCTTCGCCTGGATGTGTGGTGACTAGGAATACGAAATAAGGAGGAGAGTATGAAATATGGTATTGTCATGTTCGCCACGGATTACGCCATCCGTCCCGACGATTTTGCCAAAGAGTGCGAAGACCGCGGCTTTGAGTCGGTCTGGTATCCGGAACACACCCATATTCCGGCCAGTCGGCGCAGCCCGTGGCCGGGTGGCGGGGAGTTACCCCGAGACTATTGGCATACCCATGATTTGTTCGCGTCCCTGATGGCCGCCGCGGCCGCCACGACAACGATCAAGGTCGGCAGCGGCATCTGCCTGGTGCAGGAGCACGACCCCATCAAGCTGGCCAAGGAAGTGGCCACGGTAGACCAGCTCTCGAACGGCCGTTTGCTGTTCGGGATCGGCGGCGGCTGGAACGCCGAAGAAATGGAAAACCACGGCACCCCCTTCGACCGCCGCTGGAAGATTCTGAGAGAAAAAATCGAGGCCATGAAGGCGATCTGGACGGAGGAGGAAGCCGAGTATCACGGCGAGTTTGTGAACTTCGATCCGATCTGGTCCTATCCCAAACCGCTACAGAAACCCTATCCCCCCATTCTGCTGGGTGCTCACACCCCAGGCGGTTTGAATCGGGTCGCCAACTACTGCGACGGCTGGATTCCGATTGGGCCGAGAATTCCCGATCTCAAGGGCTGGATTGGCGATATGCACGCGCGGGCGGAGAAGTTCGGCCGTCAGGCCTCGGACCTGGCCGTCTCCGCTTTTATGGCCCCGGCCGAGGAAGCGGTTATCAACCAGTATCAGGAACTGGGGATTGAACGCTCCATCTTCGCCGTCCCGTCCGAGAGCCGAGACAAGGTCCTGCCGATTCTGGATAAGTACGCCGCGTTTATGTCGAGTATGAGCTAGACGAACCAACCCTCAGGAGGAAGAACGTATGATTGATTTACACTACTGGCCCACCCCGAACGGCAAGAAAGTCACCATTCTGCTGGAAGAGTGCGGCATGCCGTACAAGATGATCCCGTGCAATATCGCCCAGGGGGATCAGTTCACGGACGAGTTTCTCAGAATCTGTCCCAATAACCGGATGCCGGCCCTGGTGGACCACGAGCCGCTCGGCGGGGGCGAGCCGATCAGCATTTTCGAGTCCGGAGCGATGATGATGTATATCGCCGAGAAGGCCGGACAGTTTTATCCCCAGGATGTTCGCGTTCGTTACGACGTGAACCAGTGGGTGATGTGGCAGATGGCCAACCAGGGACCCAAGAGTGGCGAGTGCGGCCATTTCCGTCGTTTGGGCGACGACCAGGGCGATCAGACTTACGCGGTCCGGCGTTTTACGGATGAGGTCAATCGCATGTTCGGCGTGATGAACAACCAGTTATATAGGCAGCCCTATCTGGCCGGGAACGAATACACCATTGCCGACATGATTTGTTACCCCTGGACGGTCAACTGGGAGTCCCAGGGCCAGGACATCAACGAGTTCAAGTACTTCAAGCGCTGGTTCGAGGAACTCTCGGAACGCGAGGGCGTCAAAAAAGGCATGGCCGTCGGCAGCGACCTCGGCTTCGACGTCACCAAGCTCTCCCAGGAAGAGAAAGACCAACTGCGCAAAATGCTCTACAACCAACGCGCCCGCCCGGTTCCGGAATAGGTGGAGTGTCGGGTGAGGCTACGCTCACCCGAACCACATTTTTGATCTGACCCATCAATTCACACGAGACCCCGGGATGCCCCTCGGGGTCTCGTCGTCTGTGATATCTCTATCGACTAAGCCCTAACTAGAGTCAATTCTCTTCGTTGAGGTAAGCCATACTGCTATGACAGATCGCGATGTAATTCAGGCCTTTATTGATTTTCAGCGCAACCATGGTTTTCCTGGCTTACGAGTGGAACGATGGCCCGATGATAAGAATCGCCCAGTCTCCAGAAATCGACGCAATCGCCGGACCGTTCGCGATAGAGCACACAAGTATCGATAGCGTAGCGAACCAACGTCGAGATGATGACATGTTTTTACGTATCATCAGCGGGCTTAAACAGGTGATTGATGCCTGTGTGGATTGCGGCTTTACTATCACGCTTGAGTACGACGCCATCAAAAAAGTCCAGGACTGGAAGGGTATTCATGCCGCGCTCAAAAGTTGGATTTACGAAAACGCATCTCGACTGAGTTATGGAACACATGAAAAAGTTCTTCAGACCAGCCCTCCTATTCGGTTGGTCATCTGGAAGACGAAGACTCCTCAAGTACGTGGTTTTAGTCGATTTGCGCCACACGACGAGACTAGGTCCATGCGTATCAAGAAGCTACTGGATAGGAAAGCCAAGAAACTAGCGAAGTACGCGGAAGACTATATGACCGTCTTGCTTGTCGAGAATAACGATATCGCTCTCATGAATGACCAAATGATGTGCGAAGCGATTCGAGAAGCATATCCTGAGGGTCTACCGAAAGGAGTGGAACAGCTTTGGTATGCGGATACGTCTGTAACGTGTCGGTTTCTTGACTTCACGCAGAGATTGTCACACCCGTCAGGCGTGAGCACGGAAGAATAAGGGGATTGAGACGGCGATGAAAGATGCAGGGAAAAGGTTGGCTCCCGCCCAGTGACATGGGCAGGAGCCGATGGAACGGAAGGGAGACTTAGGCCACCGCTTTTTGGTCCACCTGCTGCAAGCGCGGCATGACCTCGGCCGCGAACAGACGCATGCTCTGCTCGCTGTCCTCATACGGCATGCCGCCATAGCTGAACACACCGGTGAAGGCGTCGCAGCCGATCTTGGAGCGGATCTCCAGGACTTTCTCAAAACACTGGTCCGGTGTGCCCCAGACCTGGAGGTTGAGGAAAAAGTCGGTCACGCCCTCGACACTGCCCATGGCCTCAGACATCTTGCCGTAGTATTCGTAGCCCTTGGTCTTGGCGAAATGGTCACCACCAAAATTGTAGTGCTTCATGGCCGACTGCCAGTAGGCACCGATGTAGCGCCGGGCCATCTCTTCGGCGCGGCCGGCATCCTTATCGCAGAAGACCCAGCCGCCGGCGACCGGCGCCGGTGCCTCGGCCCCGTTGGCCTCACGATAGACCGTCCGGTACGTATCCAACTCGACCGCCACGTCTTCCCACGGCTTCTGAGGAATGATCAGAATGCCGACGCCCAGACGGGCCATGATCTCGGACGACTCGGG
>WTHD01000261.1 GCA_011523265.1 Candidatus Binatota bacterium | reverse complement strand
GGTCTACGATGAGGTCAGGGGACAATCCGACACCGATTTCAAGATGGATGTGATGAAGCACAGGGACAGACCAAAATGCAGTTGGTGGTCCGCCATGTTCTCTGTCACGCTCATCGTTTTTTATACGGTTGAGGTCATGTTTATTCTTGCCACCTTTGCCATCCTTCAAATGGAGGCTCCGTCATCAGACACGTTTTTTTAGTAAAGCTGTGGAAGAATACAGGGCTGTCGGAAAATTGAACGTAATCGCTGACCAACTCGAATCATATAAACAGAGGTACGAGATGGCGAAGATTGAAGGCTTCAGAGTAAAGAATTTCAAATCGCTCAAGGATGTGACACTGGGTCAGTTTTGGCCCGGTGTTATGGAGGAACCGCTCACTCCTATGACTGCGGTGATTGGCAAGAATGGAGTGGGGAAGAGCGCCTTGTTTGATGCGTTTGGGTTTCTGGCTGATGCCTTGAAGTCTGGGGTCGAGGAAGCTTGCGACGCACACGGACGCGGCGGCTTTGAGAAACTGCGGACGCAGAGCCAAACAGACCCTATCGAGTTCGAGGTGTATTATAAAGTGCATGCTGATGCCTGGCCGATTACTTATGAAATCAAAATCGAGATAGATGAGTCCGGACGTCCGTATGTGTTGCGCGAAGTAATGCATGAAGCCCGGGAAGACTACTCGCTACTTTATTTCCTGATGCTTCGAAAAGGCCGAGGCGTGGCATGGAAGGGGAGCCAGGCAGGTGGTCAGGCTGATGAAAAGGCTGAAGGGTTCGATCTTCCAGAATTGGCAAAATCAATGGCAGAGGGAAACGCACGGGAATACAAAGATGCCGAATTCATCGAATTGGAAGATCGGCGCAAACTTGGCATTGCTACGCTTGGCGCGTTGAAACAGCACCCGAGAATTGCCGCTTTTCGCCAATTCATCGAAGGCTGGTATCTCAGCTATTTCACTCCGGATGCAGCACGTAGCCTACCGTTAGCCGGACCACAGAAACATCTTAACATTCACGGCGACAACCTTGGCAATGTCGTGCAGTTCATGGAACGTGAACATCCGGCACGTTTTCAGTTCATTCTAAAGGAAATCGCCAAGAGAATTCCGGGCATAGACAAGATTGATACGGAAAAAACCAAGGACGGTCGACTGCTGCTCAGGTTCAACGATAAAGGCTTTCAGGACCCCTTTTATGCTCAACAGATGTCGGACGGGACGCTGAAGGTATTCGCCTATCTTTTGCTTCTCAATAATCCGACTCCCCCGCCGTTCCTGTGCATCGAAGAACCGGAAAACGGCCTGTATCATAAGCTCCTGGAGACGCTGGCCCACGAATTCCGCGAACACGCGAGCGAACAAGGAGGAGGCTCACAGGTTTTTATCACAACACACCAGCCCTACTTCGTTAATGCGCTCGACCCAAAAGAGGTCTGGATTCTGGAAAAAGGTGAAAACGGTTTTTCAACAGTCCGACGAGCAAGCGATGATCCAGTCGTAAATAATATGGTCGCGGAAGGCTTACCGTTGGGCGGTCTCTGGTACAGCGATTACCTTGACGCGAGGTAATCGAATGCATTTTGAGATACTTGTCGAAGACCAATCCGGTCAGACTATGCTTGAGATTTTGATTCCGAAGATTATTGGCGAGCAGCATACATTTAGATTTCATGATTATAGAGGTGTCGGCTATATTCCCAAAAACCTCACAAGTCATACCGATGCGCGCAAGCGCCTTTTGCTTGACCAACTTCCCAGACTGCTCAGGGGGTATGGAAGGACGTTTGCCAGCTATCCCCCCAACTATCCGGCAGCGGTGATTGTGGTGTGTGACTTGGATGACAAATGCCTAAAAATGTTTCGACAAGAACTCTTTGCTATCCTGAATGCCTGTAATCCAAAACCGGAGACCCGGTTCTGTATTGCCATAGAAGAAGGTGAGGCGTGGCTGTTAGGAGATATTCCTGCTGTCAAAGAAGCCTACCCGAATGCCAGAGACAACGTACTCAGCCGTTACCAAAATGACTCGATCTGCGGCACGTGGGAACTGCTGGCCGACGCGGTGTTCAGCGGTGGCGCAAATGGTCTCAAAAACAAGGGCGGACAGACCGTCGGCAGGGAGAAATCGGTGTGGGCAGAGAAAATCACGCCACATATGAATGTCGATGACAACGCCTCTCCCAGCTTCCGTTATTTTCGGGAAAAAGTTCGGAACCTAGCGCAAGCGACGCCCTGAGACGATCACAAAACTCGAACCGCCTACATTCAGGATTGAAATACGCTCAGCACAGGCAGGTCTTTTTAGCAAAGATCTAAGCGGGCAAAAGAGCATCTTGACATCATAATTTTAATACATCATGATGTCTCCATGAGAACGACACTGACATTAGACGATGACGTTGCGGACTTTTTGAAAGACCAGAGTCGGCTTCACAATAAACCTTTTAAGCAAGTGGTGAACGAGGTTTTACGTCGAGGCATGACGTCCGGTTCCAAATCGTCCGAACCAGTCCCATTCAAGATTGTTCCGAATCGCAGCAAACTCGTTCCCGGCATCGATCCACAGAAGCTCAATCAACTCAATGACCAACTTGAGGCTGAAGACTTTGCCGGTGAGAGCGCCCAATGATCGTACCGGACATCAATCTGCTGGTGTATGCCTACAACGATGGAGCCCCCTACCACGCTGCCGCCAGACGTTGGTTGGAAGGATTGATAAACGGAAGCGAAAGAGTCGGCATACCGTGGGTCGTATTGACTGGATTCGTGAGATTAATGACTCATCCGAGGATACTGACATCTCCACTATCGACCTCGAAAGCCATTGACTATGTAACAGATTGGTTTCGGTACACGCACATCACACCGGTCAATCCCGGTGCCGACCATTTAACTCATTTTCGGCAGAATCTTGCTGCCGCCGGCGTCGGCGCGAATCTCGTATCTGATGCTCACATCGCCGCCCTCGCAATGGAATACCAGGCAGAGGTACACTCGAACGATTCGGACTTCAGTCGGTTTCCCGGACTCCGCTGGCATAACCCTTTGTGATGTTCTTTCCCCCATGTGGGAAGAGCAAGGCTGTGTCAAGGTAGGTATGCTGATTGGCAAGCTCAGCACAGGCCGTGCTCGGCCTGCCAGGACGCCAGATCTGAGAGTGCCCGGTCCGCCATAGCCTGTTTTTTTTCACGACCCCGCAGCCGCTGCGGGAGCCCAGGGAACAGCCCGTAGTTGACGTTCATGGGTTGGAAATCCTTGCGTTCGGGGTCGGTGACGTATGCGATCATGGCGCCCAGCGCCGTTGTGAGGGGCGGCGTCAACAGCGGCTGCCCCTTGACCTGAAGGCCTGCGTTTCTTCCGGCCAGCCAGCCGGCCGCGGCCGACTCCAGATAGCCTTCCACGCCAATCATCTGTCCGGCAAAAAACAGGTCGTCGCGCTGCCGAAGCTGTAAGGTCGGTCTGAGCAGGCGGGGCGACTCGATAAAGGTGTTACGGTGCAGGCTGCCGAGGCGCACGAACTCCGCTTTTTCCAGGCCGGGAATCGTGCGGAAAATACGCCGCTGCTCGGGATACGTCATCTTGGTCTGAAATCCGACCAGCCCCCACAGGGTTCCGGCCCGGTCGTCCTGCCGCAGTTGGACAACCGCGTGAGGACGGGTGCCGCCACGCGGATCGGTCAGGCCGACCGGCTTCATTGGGCCGTAGGCCAGGGTGTCTTTGCCGCGCCGGGCCATCTCCTCGATCGGTAGACAACCCTCGAAGTAGCGACACTGCTCGAACGCCTTTTCCGGTACCTTCTCGGCGGCCAGAATGTCGTCAACGAGCTGATAATACTCGGCCTGCGAGAGGGGGCAGTTGAGATAATCATCACCGCCGTGATCATAACGCGAGGCTCGAAATGCCACGTGCGTGTCTATTGAGTCGGCTGTTACAACAGGAGAGATGGCATCGTAGAAATACAGATACTCGCGACCGAACAATGCCCGGAGGTGTTCGGACAGGGCCGGTGAGGTCAACGGACCGCTGGCAATGACCGTCGGTCCGGACGGAATGACCTGGACCTCTTCCCGCCTTACCTCAACCAGCGGATGGGCTGCCAACGCGTCGGTGATGTACTGGGCAAAGACGTGGCGGTCGACCGCCAGGGCCTGCCCGGCCGGAACCCGTGCCGCGTCGGCCGCAGCCATTACTAATGACCCCAGACCGCGCATTTCTTCTTTCAGCAGACCGACCGCCGCCACCAGGGCAGCACTGCGAAAGGAATTGGAACAGACCAGTTCGGCCAGTTTGTCCGTATGGTGGGCGTCGGTGGGACGAACCGGACGCATTTCGTGCAGACGGACAGCGACGCCCTGGTGGGCGAGTTGCCAGGCCGCCTCACTGCCGGCTAACCCCCCACCAATGACCGTGACCGAAAGAGGAAACGTGTCCAGCATCTCATGTTTATTGGAGGACACGTTTCCTCTTTTCTGCATATCGCTCGTCAGACTCCCCGGTCATGCGACCTGGGATAAAGTATCAGGCGTCGGGGCCCTGGGGGCGCGCGGGCGTTTCGTCCGCGTGCGCTCCCGTACCTCCCAGCCGCCATTCCGGTAATGTGCGCTCCAGCCGGTAGCCTTGCCGTTCACCTCGGACGCGACATATTGCTCGCGACTCTTACGCGAGAATCTGATTACGGCCGGGTTCCCCTGCGGGTCTGCCTCGGGCGCACTTAACAGAAAGTGAAACTTGGAGTCCAGCTTGTCGGCGTGGGGCTTCAACTCGGCAACCAGAGGAGCCCGCGTCTCGCGGTTCCGGGGGAACTGGCTGGCGGCCAGGAAGATGCCGGCCGCGCCATCGCGCAGCACATAGTAATCGTCCACGGTCCGGCACTTGAGTTCGGGCATGGGTACAGGGTCGGCCCGCGACGGAGCGGGCTGACCGTTGCGCAGCAGCTTGCGCGTGTTGCCACACGTGCTATTGGCGCACCGAAAGTACTTGCCGAACCGACCGCTTTGCAGTCGCATTTCAGCGTCGCATTTCTCACACTCCAAGACCGGCCCGTCATAACCTTTGAGACGAAACTCGCCGGACTCTATCTGGTTCCCATCGCAGTCCGGACCGTTACCGCACAGATGCAGCTTGCGCGTTTCGTCGATCAGATAGGAATCCATGGCAGAGTCGCAGGAGGGGCAGCGCCGCTTGGCCCGCAGTCGCCGGCTTTCGCCCTCGTCGTCCACATCGGTGTCAACCGCTTCCTCTCCGGGTACGAGATTCATGGTGCGCGTACAACGCTCAGCCGGAGGCAGCGCGTATCCCGAACACCCCAGAAACATCCCGGTACTTGCCGTGCGCACCTGCATCGGGCGTTCGCAGGTATCGCAGCGGACCGCCGTGGTGATGGGCTGGTTCGGTCGCATGCCCTCCGTGGCCCCAGCGGTTTGGAGCCGCTGAGAAAAGTCCGCGTAAAAGGCGTCCAGCACGCTGCGCCACTCCCGCTCTCCCAGAGCGATCTGGTCGAGTTCCTGCTCCATGTCTGCGGTAAACGAATAATTGAGCAAGTGGCTGAAGTTCTCTACCAGCCGGTCGGTCACCAGTTCACCGATCTTCTCCGCCTGAAAGCGCCGCTTGTTGAGACTGACATAGCCACGTTCCTGGATAGTGGAGATGATAGCCGCATAGGTGGACGGCCGGCCGATACCGCGTTTCTCAAGCTCACGCACCAGACTCGCTTCGCCATAGCGGGCGGGTGGCTTGGTAAAATGTTGCACGGTGTCGGTGTCGAGGCAGACCAGCGCGTCACCCTGGCCGAAGTCGGGCAGCTCCACCTCATCTTCCTTGCGCGAAGCAGGTGGTAATACCTTGGTGAAGCCGTCAAACTTGAGAATACGGCCACGGATACGCAACTCGAACGGTCCGGCCTCAGCGAGGATGGTGGTGCTGAGGTATTCGGCGCGTGTCATCTGACAGGCAATGAACTGGCGGCGGATGAGGTCGTAGAGCCGTCGGGCATCCGCGTCCTGATTACCGAGGTCAGTCGGTTCGACTGTCAGGTCGGTTGGCCGAATCGCCTCATGCGCTTCTTGGGCGGATGCCTTGCTGGCGTAGGCGTTCGGCTTGTCCGGCAGGTAGCGCGGCCCATACTCGCGCTGAATATAGGCTCGCGCCTTGGTCACGGATTCGCGCGAGAGGTTGGTCGAGTCGGTCCGCATATACGTAATATGACCAGCCTCATACAATTGCTGCGCCAGCCGCATGGTCTTCCGCACGCCAAAGCTCAGCCGGGTAGCCGCCGACTGCTGAAGCGTGGACGTGATGAATGGTGCGCTGGGACGGGCCTGGGTCGGTTTGTCCTCACGGCTGATGATGGAAAAATCCTGGGCGGCGAGGCGGGCGGCCGCGGCTTCGGCCTGTTCGCTCGTCCCCGGACGAAAGTCCGCGCCGTTCTCCTTGATGACCTGGAAGCGATACCCCGACTCGTCGGCGCCTTTCGCCAACTCGGCAAAGACCTCCCAGTACTCCTCGGGTACAAAGGCGCGAATCTCCCGCTCGCGTTCCACAATGAGCCGCACCGCGACCGATTGCACCCGACCGGCCGACAGGCCACGCGCCACCTTGGCCCACAGCAGGGGCGACAGCTCAAAGCCGACGACACGGTCGAGAAAGCGCCGCGCCTGTTGTGCGTTAACCCGGTTTTCGTCAATTTCGCCAGGGTGCTCAAACGCGTCTTGAATGGCGCTTTTGGTAATTTCGTTAAAGACCACCCGACGAAAGCGTTCTTGTGTCCCGCCGATGAGTTGTTTCAGATGCCAGGCGATTGCCTCGCCCTCGCGGTCACGATCGGTTGCCAGATACACGGCGTCCGCGTTGTGCGCCAGCTTCTTCAGGTCGGCAACGACCTTCTCCTTGCCGGGTAACACCTCATAGCTTGCCGCCCAGTTATTGTCGGGATCGACGCCCATACGCGCGATCAGTTTGGTGCGTGTATTCTTCCGGCCGGTGGCCTTTTGCGTCTTTTTTGCGCGCTTGCGCGCAGTGGTCGTCCCGCGCTCGGACTTGCCGCCGGTTGGCAAGTCGCGCACGTGGCCGACACTGGACTTCACAATATAGTCACGGCCCAGGTAGCGGTTGATCGTCCGGGCTTTGGCCGGCGATTCGACTATGACGAGGTTTTTGGCCATACCTACCTCCCCCCTCTCTGGCTTCCTCTGGTGGCGGTGAAATACATGCCGGGCAGCTGGGTCACGATACCCTTTAATTCCAATCCAAGCAGGACTTCAAGCACACGCGCTGGCTCAAGTCCACTGCCAGTGATGAGGGTATCCACATGCACCGCCTCCTCTGGAAACAATTGAAACACCCTCTCCTCATCCGGCTCTAACAGAACAACCGGGGCGCTCGTCTCATTTTTCTCAACTCGGTCCGTCCGCGCCAGAGCCGGGGCAATTTCACTCAGTATATCATCAATACTTTCGACAAGCTTTGCGCCATCCTTAATCAGGCGGTGCGGTCCCCGGCTTCGACTCGCTGTGACCGGGCCGGGCACGGCAAACACCTCGCGATTCTGGTCAAGCGCGCATTGAGCGGTAATAAGCGAGCCACTCTTTTCTGTTGCTTCCACCACCACCGTTCCCAGACTGATGCCGCTGATGACCCGGTTCCGGTATGGAAAATTCCCGGCCTCCGGCTGGCTCCCAAAGGAAAACTCCGATACCACCGCCCCACTTTCTGCAATCCGCTCTGCCAAGGCTATATGCTCACGTGGATACACTACGTCAAGCCCCGAGCCCAAAACCGCGATCGTTCTCCCTCCAGCTTCGAGGGCGGCTTGATGCGCTTCGGAATCGATCCCGCGGGCCAGCCCACTCACCACGCAGACTCCGCACCCGGCCAATTCATGGGCGAGTTCACGGGCCATCTTACGCC
>WTHD01000041.1 GCA_011523265.1 Candidatus Binatota bacterium | reverse complement strand
ATCTGGGAGAGAAACTGTGTTGTTGGTTCCAGGTTGCCAAAAAAACACGCGACGTTGAGGAGGCGATTAAGCCCGGGATAGCCATAAAAGGTCTTCACGTTTCTTTCGCAAGCAAGCATCTCAGGGTGATCTGGCCGCGACGGTTTGCTGTCTTGGATAGCGTGCTCAGTAGAGAGCTAGGCTTTGCCTTAAACGTCGCGGGGTACAAACTTTTTCTGCGAATGCTGCGCGAATTTAAAGAGCAATACGGCTTCAAGGAGAATATCGGTACTCTCGAAATGGGAATCTACTGGTTTATCCAGGGCCAAAAGAAAAGGGGCGCTCGGTAGGCGCAGCAGCGTAAAGCTGCGGACGGCCCTCGAATAGTGCCCATTAAGGGCGCTACGTCCGATGAGGAGTGATGTGTCAAGCTTGCGGCGTCTACGTCCGTCAAGCTCTCAGAGCCGTCGTCGGGCTTCTGAAGTTGGCAGTCAGCCTCAAGAGCCCACGCACCCTTCACAGCAATGAACGCTGACGTGCGTCAGCCTTGCCACCTTTGCCCTTGCGCTTGACGTCGAACGCGCCGACGGTGCGGAGGGTGTCGGCGCTGATGAGCGGGCCGTCGCAGATACGAGTGAGAAGGTTGGCTTGGCGGTCTTCCAGGGCGACCAGGCGGCCCAGGACGTGGAGGACGTTCAGGAGTTCCGTGGTGTATTCAGCGAGCCAGCGGTCCGACTGGATTTTCTCCAGGGGCGACGGGGGCCGCCGTTCACCAATGACTGGCCGGGTCCGGTCCTTCTTGCGGTAGCTGAACCACTGAACCAGCACCTGCTTGCCCGAAACTTCGTACCGCCAGACCTCCGGCGGTACGTTGTCGATGAAGCCCTCGCCCACCAGCAGACGCCGCTTCCCGGCGTCAAAGTCAATGCGGTCGGGCATGCGCTCTGGGTCGGAGGGGATGGCACCGTCCTTGGGTATCCTCGGTCCTTTGCCCTTGGGCATGCGCGGCGCGCCAGCGGGTCGGCCGTCGGACGGGTCGGCATAGCGTTCGCCGAAGGTATGCAGCCAGATCACCTCTTCGCCCAAGGTGACGGCTTCCTCGAAAAGCCCGGCGTCTCGGGTGAGGGGCAGGCGCAAGCCGGGTTGTACCAGATCGTCTTGAAAGCGGCGGGTGTAGCCGGGATGCGCCATGACGGCAGCCAGATAGGCCATGACCTGCTGGCCGCAGACCGGCGTGCCAAGCTGCTCTGTCAGGTAATCGAGGAAAGCCCCCTTCACGTTTGAAGTGGCAGCTTGGTTGTCGGCCCAGAGCGGGAAGACACGCCCGCCACGCCCATGGTAGTGGTGCAAGTCTGGAGTGAGCGACGTGAAGCTGAGAGCTGGGCCATTTGTGGGCGTTCGGTCATGCGAAACTGTGGCGTAGACCTGCTTGTCCGAGAAGTTCTCCCAGAGGATTGGTCTTGAATCGTTGATGAGGCGGCCGTCCGGGATGATCCACTGCCGGTCAAACGACCGGAAGGCGTATCGTGCCGGGGCGACACATTAGCCCCGTGTCGGTCGCCACCGGATGGGCGCGAAATTCGTGCCCATGGAGACCGCTCTTCAGCGGTTTGTTCACGTACTTGTCGCTGAGCTTCCCGTTTCTGAAGGTCGCGTGAAACAGCGTCTCTTTCCTTACGGGGTTTTGCTCTCGCACCAGAGTATCCCAGCGGGCTTCAAGGGACTGCCTATCTGGGGCGATGACCCACATCCTGTGCGGCATCACACCTGAACTGTCGTAGGTGAAGAGGTCCTCCACAGGCGCAAAGTCGCCCCAAGCACCCGACACCTTGGGCAGAAACGATGCACGCGGCTCGTCCGGGCACGCAACCCAGCCATCGTCTTCGAGGGAAATGTCGGCGAAGGCGGAGAATTTGTCCTCGCGGGTTTTGCCGTCCAGAGTCCGGTAGCGAACCCGCGCGGGCTGGGGCGATACCGTGCGGCTCTTGCGGAGGGCCGTGACGATGCAGACCGGCTGCTGAACCCCTTGAAAGATACGGCTGGGAATGGGTGGTTGATGGCCTTCCGGTGAGCAGTCGATAACCCAGATTTCGTCCGCCTCGGCCCGCAGGTCGGCGCGCATCTTCTGGAAGCCGGGGCCGTTCAGGAATCCAGCCGCTGTGATGAAGCAGACGATGCCCGTCTGGTCGCGTTCCCGACCTTTGAGGTCGGTGTGGTCACCATCGCCGAACACCTTCCAGACGGCCCAGCGCCAGAAGTACACATAGAGGTTGCGGAGGTGCTTGGTGTGCGTCCCAACGTCCCATTCGGATGGTGGCATCCAGTCCGTGAGTGGCCCGGGTCGGTTGCCGCTGCCGTCCTCCACCCAGCCGCCCATCCCCTTGGCTTTGTCCTTATAGGGCGGGTTGCCGATAACAACGGTGATGCGCTCCTGACGCTTGATGCGGTTTGCCTGGCGGTGCGATTCACCCAGCGGCATGAGAATTTGCGGGATGTATTCTTCCTCCGCGAACGGGTTGCCCAGGGTATCGGTCACGAATAGCCGTAGCGGGTCGGACTTGCCGGCAAAGGCGTCGTCCACGAGTTCCTGCAACTCGGCCACCAGGCGAAGCTGGGCGACCGCGAAGGGACCGAGCTGGATCTCGAAGCCGATCAGCCGGGGAATGGCGGCCTCGATCACTCCCGGAACCGCTCCCGGCCCTTGGTCTTCTTCCGTCGTTTCGGCGATGCGCCGTAATACGCCCAGGAGATAGGTGCCGGTGCCCGTCGCCGGGTCCGCTACGGTCACGTCCGGCGAGGCCAAGCCTTCGGTCAGGCCGAAGTAGGCGCTGGATTTCAGCGCTTCATCGACCAGCCGCACCATCGACATGACGACTTCCGGCGGGGTGTAGTACGATCCCGTCTTGCGCCGCAACTTGCTGTCGTAGGTGGTGAGGAACTTTTCGTAGAAATAGAGCCACGCCTCCGGGTCGCCTTTGCTGATAACGTCCCATTGTACGGCGTCCAGCACGCGCGTCAGGGTAGTCAGCGAGGTTTTCAGGGTTTTCTGGTTTTCGGCGTCGTCGGTCAGGAGGCGTAGCGCGGTGCCGATCAGGGTGTTGGTCTGGCGCAGTTCACCGGCCACGCGGTCAAGGCCGTCGCTGAGGGTAATCCCGCGCGCCCGCGCCATGAGCAGACCGAAGGTCACAGCCTGGGCGTAGCCATCGGCAAAAGCTTCGTTCGTCGCGTTTGGGAACAGCAGCTTGCGCCAGTCGGTGGCGAGGTTGGTGAGCGGGGCGGAGCCCTGGGTCAGTTGCTCGGTCACTTCCTCACGCAACAACCGGCAGAGCCGGGCCGTTAATTCGGCCAGCGCGGGTGCTGATTGCGGCGGTTGTGGCTGCCATTGGAAGAAGTCGGCGAACACGCCCGGCAGGCTGGATGGGGCTGTCAGCTTGGCGCCAGAGGTTTCGATATCGCCGTCAAGCACGATGATGTTGCCTTCAAGGTCACCGTTTCGCCACAGGCTGAAGGCGTTGCCATCGGTATACATCAGGTTTGGGAGGGTTTGCAGCTTTTCCCATTGTTCCCGGTCGTGCTTGTCCGTAAAGCGCCGGGGGTCTGCGCCTTTTCCCGGCGCCTTGACCTCGATGAAACCTACCAGCGCCGAGTGGAGCGTGACGGCGTAATCGGGCCGTGTCTTGAGATCGCCAAGCGACGTCTCGCCTACCGCCACGATCTGCTCTCTTGGCAGGCCGAGCAATTCCGCAATGTCGAGGATCAGCCCTTCAAGTGGCGCTCTGAGCTGATCTTCGGGCGCGCCCGAAACCACAGCGTTGCTGAGCTTGGCTTTTGCCCTGCTGCCAAAATCCGAGATAATCGCGTCTAGTGTCCCTCTCAAAGCGCTCACCACTTAATCCGTCGCTTCCACTCCAAAGCCCCCCTAAGGTGCCTCATCCTGCTTTGGCCCCACCGGACACCCTAGAGCAAATTCCGATGCTGTGTAGCTGTCCGTCATTCCTGCGTAAGCAGGAATCCAGCCTCCCGGTTTCTAGATGCCGGATCACGTCCGGCATGACCGAGGCGGAGCAATCTAGGGCGTGTTCACACTACAGGAGCAAGGTGTGGTAGGCTTGGGAGATGGAAATTACTGAAGCCCAATACCAGCGCATCGCCCACTGTTTGCCAGTCTAACGCAGCAACGTCCCCCGAGCCGGAGTTGCGAGTTCGAATATGACGCTCCGCACGACAGGATTGCCATCCGCATGATAAGCCCCGACAGCATCTATACCCTGCGGACGCGCTGGGATGGGGGGCACTTCAGTCTGTAGCGTCACCCTTAGCCTTCTTGAGTTCGTTGTATCGCTCGATGAATTCTTTGTGGACTTTCTGCACCTGGGATAGGAGGTCTGAGTACAACCGAATGTAGATTCCTGCGTTAGAAAAGTTTTTTCTCTTTTCTCTGACCTGGTATGTGTCTACCAAGTTGCCACATAGGAGATATCCGGTGACGTTTTCGTACAAATGATCTGGATCGGTGGTTCTGGAGACATAATCCCTCATGAAGGAAACTTCTTCTTCGATCTGTTCTAGTGCTTTCATCGAGGCTTTTAGACCTGGCCGCTTGATTTCCACAACCACCAGATTCGTGCCTTCTCTTACGCAAAGAAAATCAATTCTTCTCTCTTTTTCCGGCAGGTTCGCTGGTTCCTTAAACTTATCACGGAGCAAGCTGCTGTAGGTGACCTCGTCGTCCACTAGTGACCATCGCGGGTCTATTACCCAAGGAAACTCCTTAAGGAAATTGTGCAGAGTGGGAACTTCCAGCGCATCTCGGTCGATCAAATTCTGAAATTTCTCGATAGTGGTTATTCGTCCCTGAGTAACTTTGGACATTTCCTTCGCTTCCACTATCTGCCATTCCCTGAATAGGTTGAGTATAGCCCTCTTGTCTTGCAAGTCCGCGTCGGCCAGATCCGAGGCGATTTCCTGAAAGGCATCAAATTCCAAGAAATCAAGGGACATCTGTATGATTGGCTCCAATTCTTCGAAGGAAGCAGTCGGATTCTTGTCGATGGATTGACGCACCAACTGGTCGGCGAGTCTCAGCGCTCGATTGCTGCCCGTCTCATTTGCCTGTCGTTTGAAGTCCAGATACAGATCATTCTGTTCAAGCCTCCTGCTATGGTCTGCGCTCCGCTTGGCGGCCCACTCCCGCGCGATCTTATTGACTTCTTTCTCACCCCATTTCTTCAGCGCGGCATTTGCTTCCGTATCCCACACGAGCGCGTTTCTATTCGTACCTACTGTATCTTCAGCAGCATCCACGAATTCGACATGAAGCTCTCCGATGATGTAGGAGAGGGCATATTGTTGACCTACGACTGCCTCAAACACAAACGGCTCCTGAACGAGTTTTCCCCTAGCCATCAAAGCTATACCCCGGTCTATTCCGTCAAGATTCGGGGTTGTTCTATCGAGCGCGCCAATCCATCCTGAGACAGTCCAATCTTCGCCATCTTCGATCAGAACATCGTCATAGTCCCAGATGTAGGGCTTCCCATCAGCATCCTTGTCAAGCAATGACTTGAGATCTCGTTCTTGTGGAGAAATCGGGGAGTCGTTAATGGCTACCTCAAAGTTGTTTTGGTCGCCAATAATAGAGAATCTCCTTGCAAGGCCCTTGCGGAGTCGGTTTATAGGAATTTTTCGGTTTTGGAATTTGGTGAACTTCCTCAACGTGATTTTGGTGCCCTTATCTATTGTTCCTGTGGGTAGCAGCGGCGTGAACTCAATGGAGCGATCTGGCGCCGCTGCAAGCATGTCGTCGTAGTTCATTATTAGGCGGCTGGTCTGTCCGTCCTTTACGCTCTCTATCTCAATTTCTTTCGCGATCCCGAAACTTGAGAATTTGCCGATGCCCTTCCTACCCATCACCCTACGGTTGAACGGATCGGGACTTTTGTCGGACCCTTCGTCCTCGCGGCGATCCCGTCCGGTCACCACGTACTTGTTTCGTATGTCGTCATCGGACATGCCGATACCGTTGTCGTGTATGACGACTGCGGACTTGTCGAAATCCAGCGGAGCGTCCGGAATGGTGATGGAGACGCGGGTCGCGTTCGCATCCCAGCCGTTCGCCACCAGCTCACCTATAACTGGAGGCAGGGTGGAATACATCTGCAAGCCGAGATGCTTAATTGTTCCCACATCGAACCGCATGACGTAAGGGGGCTTGCTTTCTTGGCTGGTCGCCATGGATTACCTCGCTAGGATCGGGATTCACGAGCGTGGGCTTCCAGTATGCTGTTGCCTAATAGTTCGGCCAGCCTAACCGGAACGGCGTTGCCGATCTGTCGGGCCTGCTCAAGTATCGAATCACCGAAAAACTCGTATTGGTCGTCAAATGTTTGCAGGGCCGCAGCCTCGCGGAGCGATATTCCACGGTTCTGCTCTGGATGCGTAAATCGGCCGCAATAGACATCAGTGCATCTACAGGTCAGCGTTGGAGCAGGCAGGTTCCAAGACATCCGCCCGAAGACATCCTTATGAGCTGAGGGATTCTTCTGATGGCATTTAAGCAAGATGGACGTGTCTGCCACGTCCCTGCGGCTTCCGCCGTTCGCTGGCACGGCCTCCACGATTCGCAGATGGTGCGGAGGCAATTTCCTTGCAACATGATTCTTATAGCTGTCCGACCTCTCCCCATGGGCTAGAGCCGGAAATCTGCGAATCGAGTCCTCTACTGTCCTGTATTGCTTTTTGGTTGTCTGGATCGGCAAGCGAGGACGACCGTGCCTTGAGGCAACTAAGATGAAGCGCTTTCGGGTCTGGGGCACCCCAAAATCCTTGGCGTCCAGCATATCGGCATCGATTTGAAAGTCATGCTTTTTCAAGATTCTTTCGAACTGATGGTAGATTTCTTTCCCGAAAGCATTACCCAAGCCAGGCACGTTTTCGACAATGATGTAATCGGGAGGAGATTTTTCCACGATCGCGGCAAAGTCAAGCAGTAACGATTTCCTCCCGTCTATCGCGTGCATCGTGTTCAGAGTGGAGAATGGCTGACAGGGGGTACAAGCTGCATAAAGGGTAGGTTCCTTTGCCTCAATGCCGAGTTCTTCGCGGCAGGCGTCGATGTCTACGTCTTTGATGTCGGCCGCAATAAAGCGGCTCGGGCGGTTATTGCTCTCGTAGGTCTTCCGTATCCGCTCGTCATTGTCTATTCCGGCAACGACCGAAATCCCAGCGTCTAGCAGACCGCGCGTTAGTCCGCCCGCGCCACAGAAGAAGTCAATCGCCTTGATCACTGTAGGAGTCTCCGGTTCATGGCGAGCCGGTCTGGCAAGGAGACGGAGCCTTTGGTGGCTCCATATTGGCAGTCTTCAGGCTCAGAGGGCAGTCCAAACAAGATGGTTAGGATCATATTCGGGTCCTGCGAAGCGTGTCGGGTGCCGGTCTATCCAATCATTGGCTGTCGTTTGCATGGCGCTGCCGTCGATCCGTCAGATCAGACTCTTTGACCTCTATTCCGTAGGCGCGCAGGGCCTTGAGGACACAGGTGCGCATCGTATCGCCATCGGCGGCCGCCCTGATTCTGACCGAACGTCTCACGCGATCTGGTATCTCTACCTGGAGGGGAACATCTCTGTCCGTCGTCGCCATATATCTCCCCGTATCGCAAAGAAGACCTGTACCACACGAGAGCCATGACCTCCGTGACATAAGGACATTGAGGATGTCAAGGCGATCAAGGTGCTTGTCTCGGCGGCGCTTGAGCAGTGGCGTGAGAAACTGCCGCATTCTCAGGCACTTCCGGGCTCTCCCTCTCTCACGACTTTTGTTAGATTACAGGCAGACATTCCCGAGGACGGTGGGGAACCGTCCCCGGTACGGGCGCGTGGGCTAGGCGGTGAAGTTCAGCTTCAGACCGGGCCGCGGCCAGTCAAAGGCGA
>WTHD01000161.1 GCA_011523265.1 Candidatus Binatota bacterium | reverse complement strand
TGTATCTTCTTTCTGTTCGTGCATAACGATCATCAGGAAGCCATACGCGACGCCAGAGCGACCACACGGGCCTATACGGAATTAATCACCTCATTCGTGCCCCGTGAGGCGCTCCATCAAGTCCCGGCACACGACCCCATGCGTTCCTACCTCGAATTTATTCTTTCCATGCCGGACGATGTGGAAAAACGGGCGGTTGTGGGTACCCCGGCCGAGTGCCGCCGCCGGCTGTACGAACTCAACGACGAGTTTGGGCTCGATCAGGTGGCTTTCTATTTTCACGCCGGGGCGCGCGACCCTCAGCGGGCGCGTCAGGGGCTGGAGTTGTTTGCCAGGGAAGTAATGCCGGAGTTTCACGCATAGGGGCGCGGCCCCCTCACTCACAGTTGATAAGACGCTGATGTAAACGAAGGAGGGACAATATGTTGCTCAAAGAGAAGATCGCCATCGTGACGGGGATTGGGACCGGCATGGGCAAGGCCATTGCCCTCCGCTATGCCAAAGAGGGCGCCCATGTTGTGGGCGCGGAAATCAATGAGGTCACCGGCAAGCAGACCGCGGCTGAGGTAAGCGCCCACGACCGTCGTGGTCTCTTTGTCAAAACGGACATGGGCCGGGTGGAAGACATCAACGCCATGGTCGCCACGGCACTGGAGACCTTTGGTCGGGTTGATATTCTGGTCAACAACGCCGGGGTCACCAAAAGCCTGGGGTTTTTTGATGTTACCGAGGAGGATTGGGACTGGATTCATTCGGTCAATGCCAAGGGCGTCTTTTTCTGCATGCAGGCGGTGGCGCGCGAGATGGCAAAGCGCAAAGAAGGCCGAATCGTCAATATCGCTTCCATCGCCGGCAAGGGTTTTCGGGGTACGTCGAATATCTCCTACGCCGGCTCAAAGGGGGCCGTTATCGCCATGACCCGTATCGGCGCCTCGCAGCTCGCCAAGCATAATATCAACGTGAATGCCATCTGCCCCGGCGCCACCCGCACGGATTTATACACCAACGTCATGCAGCAGCTCACCGAGCGCGAGGGGATTAGCGAAGAACAGGCGATCTCCCGGCTGGATGCCTCGATTCCCCTCAAGCGCTCCAACAGCCCGGATGATATTGCCAATATGGCCGTCTTTCTGGCCTCGGACGAGGCGCGCAATATCACCGGCCAATCGTTCAACGTTGACGGTGGGTTGATGTGGGACTGAGAGCACATACACGAAAGAGTAAACGTGTCCTCCAAATGGGAGAGAGATGTTGACACGTTTACTCTTTGAAACGGAGGAACACGATGGCATACGGAATGGAACATATTCTGAGCGACTTGCGGGTTTTGGATTTTACCCGGGCCCTGGCCGGACCGAGCTGCACCCGGATGCTGGCCGAGATGGGAGCCGATGTGATTAAGGTCGAGTCCGCGCCCCGCGGCGATATGGTGCGCGGCATGTCGGTCTTCGAGAAGGAACGCAGCCTGTACTTCATTCAGCAGAATCTCGGCAAGAAGAGTTTATGCGTGAATATCCGCGACCCCAAAGCCATGGACATTATCAAGGAGTTGGTGGCGGAGATGGATGTGGTGGTCGAGAACTTCAAGCCCGGCGTGATCGCCCAGATGGGGCTGGGGTATGAGGACCTCAAGAAAATCAAGCCGGATATTATCCTGTGCTCAATCTCGGCTCTGGGCCAGAAGGGACCGCTGTCAACCAAACCCGGCTATGACTATATTGCCCAGGCCTACTCCGGGGTCACTTCGATGATCGGCGACCCGGACGAAGCCCCGTATCTGCCGCTGGTCGGGATGGGTGATGTGAGCACGGGCGTCCACGCCGCCCTGGCCGTGGTGTCCGCTCTGCGCTACCGCGACCGCACCGGTGAGGGCCAGCATCTCGATATCGGCCTGCTGGACGTGTACTACCACTACCACGAGGTCAACGTCCATCAGTACAGCAGCACCAAGGGCAAAATGAATCCGACCCGGGCCGGCCGGCATTTAACCTACGTCTGTCCGGCGGGCATCTTTCGGGCCAAGGGCGGCTCGCTTGTCATCATGGCCTTTCTGCATCACTGGAAGGACCTGTGTGCGGCCATGGAGAAACCGGAGTTGGTGGAACACGAGCGCTATGGCACCGAGGCGCTGCGCCTCGAACATCGGGATGAGGTCGTCGAGATTATCGAGGACTGGTTGCAGGCAACCTTCCCCGATGTTGAGAGCGCAGTTGCCCATATGGAGCAGTTCGGGGTGCCGGTTGCGCCGGTCTTGTCGGTGGCGGAAACGACGCAGCACCCCCACCTGCGGGAACGCGGTACCGTGCGCACCATCAATGACCCCATTGTCGGCGAGTTTGATATCCCCGGCATGCCGCTCCGCTTTTCCCGTTTCCCGGACGACCTGCCGCTCACGGCACCAACCCTGGGGCAACAGAACGAGGAGATCCTGACGGAATATCTGAAGCGTTCGCCCGAAGAGGTGCAGGAGCTGCGTGAGGCCGGGGTCCTGTTTGAGAAAAATTCGTAGTAAGGAGACGGCTATGACGACCCAAGGTACGCAGCATGTTCTCAGCGGGCTGCGGGTGCTCGATTTCACCCGCGCTCTCGCCGGCCCGACGTGCAGCCGCATGCTGGCCGAGATGGGAGCCGATGTCATTAAGGTCGAGTCCGCGCCCAAGGGCGATCTTGGGCGGAATTTCTCGGTGTTTCGCAACAAGCGTAGCCTGTTCCACGTTCAGCACAATCGCGGCAAGAAAAGTCTGTGCGTCAATCTGCGCGACCCGCGCGGCATGGCGCTTGTGACCGAACTGATTCAGCACGTTGATATCGTGGTTGAGAATTTCAAGCCTGGCGTCATGGCAGACATGGGTCTCAGCTATGAGCGGCTCATAGAGCTCAAGCCTGATATCATTCTGTGCTCTATTTCTGCCCTTGGCCAGACCGGCCCCTTAGCCCATAAGCCTGGCTACGATTATATCGCTCAGGCGTATTCCGGGGTGACCTCAATGATCGGAGAGGAGGACGATGCACCTTACATCCCGCTGGTCGGGATGGGGGATGTCAGCACAGGGGTACACGGCGCCCTCGCCGTCCTGGCGGCCTTACGCCACCGGGACAATACCGGTCGGGGCCAACATCTCGATGTTGCGCTGTTGGATGTGTACTACCACTACCACGAAGTCAACGTGCATACCCCGCGTGCCACAGAAGGCGCCATTAAGCCAACCCGTGTTGGCCGCCATATGACGTATGCCTGCCCCTCGGGTGTCTTTCGCGGCAACGGCGGCTACTTGGTCATCATGGCCGTTTTCCATCATTGGCCGGATTTCTGTAAAGCCATCGAACGGCCTGAGCTGATTGACAATCCCCAGTACAGTACGGATCAAGCCCGACTCAAACGCCGAGACGAAGTGATCAAACTGGTCGAAGACTGGCTGCAAACGTTTCCGGATGTCGAGAGTGCGGTCGCCCGTTTAGAGGAGTTCAACGTTCCGGTCGCCCCGGTGCTCTCTGTCGCCGAGACCCTCGACTACCCGCATCTGCGAGAACGTGGGACCGTGACAACAATCAACGACCCTGTCCATGGTGATCTTGATGTGCCGGGCTTTCCGCTCAAGTTTTCCGAGTTTCCGGACGAGCTCCCCCTCCACGCGCCCACGCTGGGACAACACAACGAAGAGGTGCTGACTGCGTATTTGGGACGATCCGTGGAAGAGGTCCAGCAACTGCGCGAGGCCGGGGTCGTGGTCGAGGAGAATCGGTAATCCTTATGGTTGGAGAGAAATATGGCGGGATTGGTTGAGGGCAAAGTTGCGCTGGTCACGGGCAGCGGGTCGGGCATAGGCAGACAGTCGGCCCTGGCCTTCGCGCGTGAAGGCGCCAAGGTGGTCGTTTCCGATGTCGTCATCGAGGGCGGGCAGGAAACGGCTCGCCTGATTCAGAACGCGGGCGGCGAGGCGATGTTCGTGCAAGCCGATGTCTCACGGGCGGCTGACGTCGAAGCCTTAGTCAATACGACGGTCGAGACCTACGGCCGCCTGGACTGCGCGCATAATAATGCGGGCGTAGCCGGCAAGGCCCAGAGCACGGTTGACTGCACGGCAGAGAACTGGGACCGCATCATTGCCATTAACCTGACGGGGGTCTGGCTGTGCATGAAAGCGGAGATTCCGCATATGCTCACTCAGGGCAAGGGGGCCATCGTCAATACGGCGTCCGATGCCGGGCTGATCGGCGTGCCGCGCGCCGGCGCCTACGTGGCCAGTAAACATGGCGTGGTGGGTCTGACCAAAACGGCCGCCCTGGAGTATGCCAAGGCGGGTATTCGCGTCAACGCCGTCTGCCCCGGTCCGATTGACACGCCCATGCTTCAGAGCGTCGGTCAGCGGCGTCCCCGGGTGGTGGAGAAAATGGCCGCCGCCCAGCCGGTGGGCCGTTTGGGGCAGCCCCAGGAAATTGCGGAGGCGGTCGTCTGGCTGTGCTCGGATGCGGCGTCTTTTGTCACCGGGCATCCCATGCCGGTGGACGGCGGCTATATGGCGCAGTGAGGCCTTGCTGGAGGGAGAGCAACGGGAGGGGTGTTCGATGGCGGAAACGACACAGCACCCCCGCCTGCGGGAACGCGGCACCGTACGCACCATCAATGACCCCATTGTCGGCGAGTTTGATATCCCCGGCATGCCGCTCCGCTTTTCCCGTTTCCCGGACGACCTGCCGCTCACGGCACCAACCCTGGGGCAACAGAACGAGGAGATCCTGACGGAATATCTGAAGCGTTCGCCCGAAGAGGTGCAGGAGCTGCGTGAGGCCGGGGTCCTGTTTGAGAAAAATTCGTAGTAAGGAGACGGCTATGACGACCCAAGGTACGCAGCATGTTCTCAGCGGGCTGCGGGTGCTCGATTTCACCCGCGCTCTCGCCGGCCCGACGTGCAGCCGCATGCTGGCCGAGATGGGAGCCGATGTCATTAAGGTCGAGTCCGCGCCCAAGGGCGATCTTGGGCGGAATTTCTCGGTGTTTCGCAACAAGCGTAGCCTGTTCCACGTTCAGCACAATCGCGGCAAGAAAAGTCTGTGCGTCAATCTGCGCGACCCGCGCGGCATGGCGCTTGTGACCGAACTGATTCAGCACGTTGATATCGTGGTTGAGAATTTCAAGCCTGGCGTCATGGCAGACATGGGTCTCAGCTATGAGCGGCTCATAGAGCTCAAGCCTGATATCATTCTGTGCTCTATTTCTGCCCTTGGCCAGACCGGCCCCTTAGCCCATAAGCCTGGCTACGATTATATCGCTCAGGCGTATTCCGGGGTGACCTCAATGATCGGAGAGGAGGACGATGCACCTTACATCCCGCTGGTCGGGATGGGGGATGTCAGCACAGGGGTACACGGCGCCCTCGCCGTCCTGGCGGCCTTACGCCACCGGGACAATACCGGTCGGGGCCAACATCTCGATGTTGCGCTGTTGGATGTGTACTACCACTACCACGAAGTCAACGTGCATACCCCGCGTGCCACAGAAGGCGCCATTAAGCCAACCCGTGTTGGCCGCCATATGACGTATGCCTGCCCCTCGGGTGTCTTTCGCGGCAACGGCGGCTACTTGGTCATCATGGCCGTTTTCCATCATTGGCCGGATTTCTGTAAAGCCATCGAACGGCCTGAGCTGATTGACAATCCCCAGTACAGTACGGATCAAGCCCGACTCAAACGCCGAGACGAAGTGATCAAACTGGTCGAAGACTGGCTGCAAACGTTTCCGGATGTCGAGAGTGCGGTCGCCCGTTTAGAGGAGTTCAACGTTCCGGTCGCCCCGGTGCTCTCTGTCGCCGAGACCCTCGACTACCCGCATCTGCGAGAACGTGGGACCGTGACAACAATCAACGACCCTGTCCATGGTGATCTTGATGTGCCGGGCTTTCCGCTCAAGTTTTCCGAGTTTCCGGACGAGCTCCCCCTCCACGCGCCCACGCTGGGACAACACAACGAAGAGGTGCTGACTGCGTATTTGGGACGATCCGTGGAAGAGGTCCAGCAACTGCGCGAGGCCGGGGTCGTGGTCGAGGAGAATCGGTAATCCTTATGGTTGGAGAGAAATATGGCGGGATTGGTTGAGGGCAAAGTTGCGCTGGTCACGGGCAGCGGGTCGGGCATAGGCAGACAGTCGGCCCTGGCCTTCGCGCGTGAAGGCGCCAAGGTGGTCGTTTCCGATGTCGTCATCGAGGGCGGGCAGGAAACGGCTCGCCTGATTCAGAACGCGGGCGGCGAGGCGATGTTCGTGCAAGCCGATGTCTCACGGGCGGCTGACGTCGAAGCCTTAGTCAATACGACGGTCGAGACCTACGGCCGCCTGGACTGCGCGCATAATAATGCGGGCGTAGCCGGCAAGGCCCAGAGCACGGTTGACTGCACGGCAGAGAACTGGGACCGCATCATTGCCATTAACCTGACGGGGGTCTGGCTGTGCATGAAAGCGGAGATTCCGCATATGCTCACTCAGGGCAAGGGGGCCATCGTCAATACGGCGTCCGATGCCGGGCTGATCGGCGTGCCGCGCGCCGGCGCCTACGTGGCCAGTAAACATGGCGTGGTGGGTCTGACCAAAACGGCCGCCCTGGAGTATGCCAAGGCGGGTATTCGCGTCAACGCCGTCTGCCCCGGTCCGATTGACACGCCCATGCTTCAGAGCGTCGGTCAGCGGCGTCCCCGGGTGGTGGAGAAAATGGCCGCCGCCCAGCCGGTGGGCCGTTTGGGGCAGCCCCAGGAAATTGCGGAGGCGGTCGTCTGGCTGTGCTCGGATGCGGCGTCTTTTGTCACCGGGCATCCCATGCCGGTGGACGGCGGCTATATGGCGCAGTGAAGGCGGCGGGAGGCAAGACGAAAGGCTACATACGGTTCTGGTATTAGACCTCACCACGGAGCAGTTTATCGATTGCTGCTTTCTCCCAGTTGCTAAAGCCTTCCGCATATTTCTCGAATCGGATCCAAGCTTCATCAATCAACGTTAAAGGAGATGTACCATCTCGCTGTCGGAAATCTTGAGGCTGAGTTTCTTCAAGCATGTAATCCAGGGTGCGCTGGAGAGGTGAGTAGAGATTTTCAACCCAAGTCCCCTCATAGTCTTCGTCAACCTCCAAGAGTTGAGCGGTCAGTATCCACGCTTCTTCAACATCATCCGCTACACTTTGGAGACCGTATTCTCGAGCACGATCAAGAAGGAGTCTTGTTCGAAGCCTGGTGACTGGGTGACGACTTTGCAATTGTTCGGCTCTCGGGCGGTAATAATCTTTGACGGAGCGAAACCGGAAATAGTGGGAGAACGCCTTCAGAAAGGAAGCACCTCCCACCGTAAGCCCAACAGCATCGCAGTAGATCTCCTGTGCCCAGGAATACCAAGCGGACACTATCGACTGCCTCACTGAGTCGTCAGGATAAGACCCCCCTCGATCTCGAAGCGTCTTTGGTGCAAGAGCGCGTGCAACAACGGATTGAAACTCATGGACTAAATCATCAAGTTCCTGATTATGACATGCGTATAGGAGGTGGCCAAATTCATGAAACAAAAGTGGGAGATAGAGAAGTGTCGTTCTTCTCGAAATTGGGAGTAAATAAACAACAGGCAACTCCGGCGTAGGGTACACGGCGAACCCACCATCGGAAATTGCAAATGATTTACTACGCGTCACTTCGTGGCTCTCATGCAATCCATGTAAGATGCTCAGCGCCAGTCGGTCTTCATTGTTGTAGCGTGTAATGGGTGAAGCTAGACGTGTATTGATTAAATCGAACCATTGAAGTGCTAGTTGCGTAGCGGCGAGAATATCTGGAAATGTGTCCTCCAATCCATATTCTAAGTCCTTCAGTTGCCGCTCGACTTCAACCTCAAGTTTATTACAGATCTCAACCACATCCTGAACAAACATTTCCATTAATGGGGCAACATC
>WTHD01000510.1 GCA_011523265.1 Candidatus Binatota bacterium | reverse complement strand
GCAGCGGTGAGAAGTTCAACGAGGAGCAGATGGACTGGCTGCGCATGATCCGTGACCATATCATCACCTCGTTTCATCTGGACCGCGACGATCTGGACATGGCTCCGTTCGATGGCAAGGGCGGCCTGGGGCAGATGTATAATATCTTCGGCGACCGGATGGATAGCGTGATTGATGAGTTGAATGAGGCGTTGGCGGCGTGAGTCATGTCTTGCCGTAGATTTTCTTTACATATTGTATTGCTGTAAAGAAATCAGTATATTTCTTTGACTATCAGAAAGAGATAAAGGAAGTCGACAATGCCCAAAGTCAGCTCCAAGCGTCAAATAACGCTTCCCGCCGCGCAGTGCCGTTCGGTCGGCATTGAGCCAGGCGACGAATGTCGGAGTTTCGTTGCCGATGACCGCATTACCATAGTCCGCCAACAGCCCGGCAGCGCCTGGGGATGTCTTGCGCACCTTAAGGCGGATGAAACGGTCTCCGATGAGCAATCGCGCCAGGACGCAATGGAAAGGAAGCGAGGCCAAACACTTTGATCGCAGTCGATACCAACGTTCTGCTACGCTATCTCCTGCGAGACGACGAAGTTCAGGCCGAAAAGGCACGTCATATTTTTGAACGCGGGGAACGCGTCCTCATTACTGATGTTGTGCTTGCGGAGACGATGTGGACATTGGTTGGGCGCCGGTACCGCGCAGTCAAGGCCGACTTGGTCGCTGTGGTCGATAACTTGTTGCAAGACCCCAAAGTCTGCTTTGAGGATGATGACGTGGTCTGGAAAGCCTTGCAGGCATATCGCAAGACGGATGCGGACTTCGCCGATGCCCTGATCGTGCATAAGGCTTTGAAGACGGTGGCCATCAACGATGAGTTGGATACTGTCTACACGTTTGACAACGCAGCTTTACAGTTGCCGAACACCGCCGAGCCGTAGCGCCGGTAGCGTTAGTCACGCGGCTGCGCATGATCCGTGACCACATTATCACCTCGTTTCATCTGGACCGCGACGATCTGGACATGGCTCCGTTCGATGGCAAAGGCGGCATGGGGCAGATGTATAAGCTCTTCGGCGAGCGGATGGATGATGTGATTGATGAGTTGAATGAGGCGTTGGCGGCGTGAAGGCAGAAGGTAGAAGGAAAAAGGATGAAGTCGTGGACCTTCGGACTCGGACGAAGGAGTTTGCGCGACGGATTATTCGCCTTTACTCAGATCTTCCTAAGCGGACCGAGGCTCAAGTAATAGGCAGGCAAATTATTCGTTCTGGAACGTCTGTAGGAGCAAATTACCGGGAGGCATATCGCGCGTGGAGCAAGGCGGACATTCGGAATGCGAAGAGCAACAATGAACGTGGTGCATGAAGCATGAAAAGTTCTGCCAAACGCCTCTACCTTGGCGATGTGCTTTCAAATTTCGTCCTTCTGCCTTCCTCCTTTTTCCCTTGGCCGGTCTCAGTGCTCACGGAGTCGCAGTTTGGGCGTTTCCCGTCTCTCTTCCCTCCGCGCCGAGCGCCTGCACGACCGAATCCGGATCGTGGTCTATCACGGTCAGCAGTACGCGGGCGGCCCGGTCTGGAACCCGGCGGCCCTGTTCCCAGTCCTGCACGGCGCGCACATCAAGGCCAAAACGGTCGGCGAATTTCTGCCGGCTCAACTTCAGACGTTTGCGAAGAGCGACGATCCGCCCAGCGCTGGGGTCGTCCACGATCCGACAGGAAAGCGCTGTCTCACCGCGCACATGGGCAAGCACCTCGCCCAGGGCTGTTTCAATCTCTTGGCCGATGTTGGTACGCTCTTTCATTTTTCTCGCCTCTCTTTTCTGATCGCCGTCACCAGCTTGGACAACGCCTTGACGTCCGCCGCTGTCAGATCGTCGCGATCCGCCTTCGCATAGGCCGTCAGCATGTAGATGGCTTCGGGGCCAGGGTAGAAGTAGATTGCGCGAATGCCACCCCGCTTGCCACGACCGGAACCGGCCCAGCGCAACTTGCGTATGCCGCCCGTCCCCCGGATGACTGGTGCCGTATCGGGAGTAGACATGATCGTCGCTTCCATTTCCCTCCGGGCCTCTGGCGAAAGCAGCTTGCGAATGGCGCGTTCATAGGTGCGGGTAAAATACAGGTGCATTGGCTGTCAATTATGCGGCACTGCCGCAGTCTTGGCAAGATGCCGTTCGATGGCAAAGGCGGCATAGGGCAGATGTATAAGCTCTTCGGCGACCGGATGGATGATGTGATTGACGAGTTGAATGAGGCGTTGGCGGCGTGAGTCAGACTGAAGTAGACGCTCAGCGTCGCGACCTCGAACCGCCTTCAGGGTGGATTAGGACTAGCTTCGGCGAGATATACGAATTGACGTATGGAAAAGGTCTGCCCAAGGCGGCTCGAACCGCTCACGGCGATTATGCGGTATACGGCTCAAACGGCGTCGTCGGTCACCACGACTCCTTCCTAGTCGAGGGTCCGGTACTTATTGTTGGCCGAAAAGGTGCGGCGGGTGCCGTGTCGTTCTCAGCGAAGTCCTGCTGGCCCATCGATACGACATACTATGTTCGCGATAGCGAGCACATCGATATTCGGTTTTCATTCTACCTTCTCACAAGTCTCCGTCTGAATCAGTTCGACCGATCCACCGCGATTCCCGGCCTCAACAGGGACGATGCATATGACCTCGTGGTCGATCTTCCACCACTACCCGAACAACGCCGCATCGTCGCCAAGATCGAGGAACTATTTTCCGAACTGGACAAGGGCATCGAAAGCCTGAAAGCCGCTCAGGCGCAACTCAAGGTCTATCGTCAGGCCGTACTCAAGCACGCCTTCGAAGGCTCACGGCCCAGTGGCGCGAAGAGAACAAAGATGAGCTTGAGACGCCCGAGCAATTACTTGCTCGCATCAAGCATGAGCGGGAGGTGCGTTACGAGGCTGCCCTTGACGACTACCAAAAGGCCCTCGTCGACTGGCAAGCGGGTAGCGAGAAACGTAGGAAGCCCGCAAAGCCGAAGCGGCCACATGATGTCGCTCCACTCGAACATCGCGAAAAGGAAAAACTACCATTACTGCCCCCGGAATGGGCGTTTAGTCGTATGGGTCTATACATCGACCGGATTGAGGCCGGTAAGAGCTTCAAATGCCTTGAAACGGAACCTTCAGCCGATCAGGTCGGGGTCGCCAAAGTCAGTGCAGTGACTTGGGGAGAGTATGACGAGACGGAAAGCAAGACATGTCTGGACGCCGACAAGATCAATGAGGATCTCTTCATTCGGGAAGGCGATTTCCTGCTGAGCCGTGCGAACACTATCGAGTTGGTTGGCGCATCTGTAATCGCGAAGACAGTCACCAAACGGATCATGCTTAGCGACAAGACTTTGCGTATCCATTTCATGCCGGAGGATCGCCGCTTCTTCCTTTACTACCTGAGGAGCCCGTACGGTCGCACCGAGGTAGAGGCTCGCTCAACCGGCAATCAGGAGAGTATGCGGAATATCGGACAAGATCGGATCAAGAGCATAATCTTGCCCGTCTGCACTGAGGTTGAGCAAGCAGAGATCGTTCGCATCCTCGATGCTCGCCTCGAAGCCGCCGAGGCGCTGGAGTCCAAGATCGACGTCGCCTTCACCTACGCCGACACGCTTCGCCAATCCATCCTAAAAAAAGCCTTCTCCGGTCAACTCGTTGCGCAGGACCCCAACAACGAACCAGCCTCGGTTCTTCTGGACCGAATCAGAGCCGAAAGAGAGAAGGCGGTGCAGAACAACCATTCCAAGAAAACAAAGAAGGGAAAGACGGCGGCATGAACCCCGCTCCCATCGTATCCCCCAGGCTTGCGCTTCTTCACCACCCCCTTCCTCTCTTGAGATGTGTGATGCATATTGTGGCGTGGCCTCTCACGGATGGACCGGGAACGGTTGGACTGTGGAGTCAGGATTTATCACCAGGACGCCGTCTGCAACACCACCGAGTTGCAGACGGTGAGGTGGATAAGTGAAGGAGGGCATCTATGAAACGACGTATCGGGAGGCTGGCCATGAGTCTGATTTCTGTCTTCTGTCTCGGGCTTGTTCAGCCGGCCTTTGCGGATGATGGGATAGGGCTGGAAAGCTGGCGGGAGCGGGCGGATGAGGGCAATTTTGCCCAAGAGATTGCCGGTGTCTACCTCATCCGGCATCACACGGACGAAGGTACGCCGGGGTCCTACCGCTTGATTTCCTTAACAGCCAGTGGGAACTGGGGAAGCACTTATGCCAATCAGGACGCCCTCTTCAACCTGTCTGGCGTCCCGTTGCTTCCTGGGGACTCGGACACCCCCGGGGACAGCTCCCCTTTCGGTCTGTTCACCCTCCTCAACATCCTCAGTATCCTGTTGCTCCCCGGGGACTTGAACACCCCCGAGGACAGCCCTCCTTTCGATCCGTCCACCCTCTTCAACCCGGCCCGCTTCAGCGACCAGCACGGGGTGTGGGCGCGGTCGGGTTGGCGGGAGATTACGGCGAAGGTGATGAATTTCAATCTGGATGCCCTGACCGGGGTGCATACCGGTATCGCACGGGTGCGCTATGTGGTACGGTTCAGCAAGGATTTACAGTCCATCACCGGTACGCAGCGGGGGTGGGTCTTTGCGCTGGATCAAGACCCGCTGGACCCGGAGGCGGTGCCGGCCCTGGAGTTCGCCTCAACCTTCAGCGGCCGGCGAGTGACGGTTGAGGCGGAGTAGCAATGACGTGGGTGATGTCGCAGGAAGCTGGTGAGGCGGCAACTATGAAGAATATCATCGTATAGGGGGGCTCAATAAGTATATGATTTCACTAGAAATTATTTTGAAAAGGTTCTTTTTTCACAAAAACGGTCTGATAAGTACTTGATTTTACTCAATTCAGGTCCGCGCTGTCCGCGTGGCCTCTCGATAGATCGCAAGAAATAGAACTATGTTTCAATAGAGAACCCGGACAATTCTGTACGCTGGCCCAGAGGCAGTCGGCATGGTGTCAACCGGCGGGGGAGCGGCGCAGGTAGCGTCCCTACTTCAGGATATCTGCGAGTTCTCCCCTGAAGATGCGCTTGCCATGCCCTTTGAGATACGGAACCAATGCCTTTAATAGGTCTGGGTTGTGTTCGTGCAGCTCATCTATCAGGAGTTCGAGCGCGGCCAGCACGATCTCCGGGACCTGCCCCTCGGCTTTGGCATTGTGTCGAGCAATCATACTATCGACCTTGACCAGTAACCCAATCTCGGTGTGCGGCAGCTTGCCGTCTGTGAACTGGGCTTCGATGCGGTCAAACAGGTTGTCCCGCAGCCTGCGCAATCGTTCGAGTTCGGGGTTGTATGCGTTGTCTCGCAGGATGTCCCACTCCCCGAGGTTGCGCCAGGCCCTGAGCGTTTTGAGGGTTTCGCCGGTCTGCTGGTGAATGTCTTCGAGCGATAAGCCCTTTTTGATATACAGTTGACGGGCGATTACCCGGGCGTTGCCCTTCTCTTTGGTGGAACGGTATGCCATGGTTGCAACACTCGCTGCTGGCCTGACATTATGCCGTGTTTGGCGCGTGTGGCCTAGACCGGGGCGAAGATCAAGAGGGAAGTATGACTACGCAGCCTATTGTCTCCAAAGTCTGGAGCTTCTGCACCACCCTGCGCGATGACGGGGTGAGCTATGGCGACTACCTGGAACAGCTCACCTATCTGATCTTCCTCAAGATGGTCGACGAGTACGCCACACCTCCCTACAACCGCAATGTCGGCATCCCTGCCGAATATAACTGGCAGAGCCTGAAGTCGAAAACAGGCGCGGAGCTTGAAAGCCACTACGTCACCCTGCTCCGCGAACTCGGCACCAAGAAAGACATGCTGGGCCAGATTTTTACCAAGGCCCAGAACAAGATTCAGGACCCGGCCAAGCTGTTCCGCCTCATCGACATGGTGAACGACACCGAGTGGGTGAGAATGGGTGCCGACGTGAAAGGGGATATTTACGAAGGGCTGCTGGAGAAGAACGCGGAGGATACCAAGTCAGGCGCGGGCCAGTATTTCACGCCGCGCGCCCTCATCCGCGCTATAGTTGAATGCGTCCGGCCCGAACCGGGTAAACTCATCGCCGACCCGGCATGCGGGACGGGCGGCTTCTTTCTGGCCGCCTATGACTTCATCAACAACCGGGACAACTTTAGGCTGGATAAGCAGCAAAATGCGTTCCTGAAACATGAGGCGTTTCACGGCAACGAGATCGTCGCCAACACGCGCCGGTTGTGCCTGATGAATATGTTCTTGCACAACATTGGGGAGATCGATGGCGACACGCCCATTTCGTCAAACGATTCGCTGGTGGCCGATACCGGCGAGCGCTTTGACTATGTGCTGGCGAACCCGCCGTTCGGCAAGAAAAGCTCCATGAGCTTCACCAACGAAGAGGGCGAACAGGAAAAGGACGATCTGACCTATAACCGGCAGGACTTCTGGGCGACCACCTCGAATAAACAGCTCAATTTCGTGCAGCACATTCGCACCATGCTGAAAACTACTGGTAGAGCCGCCGTGGTTGTTCCCGATAACGTTTTGTTTGAAGGCGGGGCCGGCGAGACGGTCCGCAAGAAGCTGCTGGACAATACCGACCTGCACACCATCCTGCGTCTGCCGACCGGCGTGTTCTACGCCCAAGGGGTCAAGGCCAACGTGATTTTCTTCGACAACCACGAAGCCAGCCCGAACCCCTGGACAAAAAAAGTCTGGTACTACGACTACCGCACCAATATTCACCACACGCTCAAGAAAAAGCCCCTTCGCTTTGAAGACCTCCAGGATTTTATCCAGTGCTATCACCCCCAAAACCGTTGGGAACGGAGGGAAACCTGGGACGCGGAAGCGAACCCCGAGGGACGGTGGCGGGCGTTCTCGCATGACGAGATTCTCGCTCGGGACAAAACCAGTCTGGATATTTTCTGGCTCAAGGACAAAAGCCTGGCCGATCTTGATAATCTGCCTGAGCCGGATGAACTGGCAGCCGAAATCATTGAAAACCTGGAGTCCGGGCTTGCCCGTTTTAGGGAGATTGTGACGGCGTTGGAGCGATAGAAACAGCACCCTGAGAAGGGGGCAGGAAACCCACCCCGCCCCTGCGCAGTTCCTGTCCGCAGCAGGGGCTAGGAGTGCGGGCTTTCAGCCCGCAAGCGGCCAAGATGGCCGCTCTCCCAGGAAGCGTGAGGGCAAGCGGCCCGAGGCGGGGGCCGCCGGACCGGCCCCGGGAGGCTCATGACACCATGCACATCACACGTCCAGGGAGGGGAGCTAGAGAACTAATGGGTTGGCAGGGGAGAAAAGTGGGCGCTGACGATTTTCCACTGGCCGTCTTCTTTGCCGAAGACGAGGGTGGTCCGTCCGTTTAGGGTGTTGACCTGACCGTCCTTCCCCACCGAAGTGAAGGTATCATAGCCGTTTGCCACACCGGCACTCCTGCCAATGGTCCGGCAGGACAGTTGGCGCAGACCAGAGTTGGCCGAGGTAACGCCTGCCATCGCACCCCGCAAAAACTCAGCGAACTCCGCCTTGCTGTCGAACCGATAGGGAACGTGATCAATCACCTCAAGGTCTTCGGACAGCATGTCTATCGCCTTTTCCACGTCCAATTGCGTAAAGGCATCAAAGAACCCTCTGGCCGCCGCTTCGATCTCTCGTGCACTCATAGCTTCCTTCCTCCCGTATGGATTGTACTTGCCCGTCTGCTTAGCGGTACTGGGAAAGGGATGCAAGCCGGCCCGGCGATTAGTAGTGGCTCGCTTTGTATTTCCCCCCTCAGCCCAGCCCCCTTCGACTTCGCTCCGTTCAGGACAGGCTCTCCCTCCAGATGTGTGATGCAGATTGTGTCGTAAGCCTTCCGTAGACGGTCCGGCTGCCCCTGCCTCGGGCCTGCTCTCGCGCGGCCTGGGAGGGCGGCCATCTTGGCCGCTTGC
>WTHD01000146.1 GCA_011523265.1 Candidatus Binatota bacterium | reverse complement strand
AATACGCTCGGGACGACACTCTGGCCGCCCGCTGGGCCCTGGAGCGCTGTTTGGCGCCAGGTCGTTCGTCCGCCTTTGTCCCTGTAGAGGGCTGACGACCGACGCGGTACATCCGACGGTAGGCTGACGAGGAGCGGTGTTGGGTGTGCCATGCACGACCCGTTATATCTTCGCCTCCTCCTAGTCACGCACTACCGACCGCTGGTATACATTTCGATATGAGACCGTGACACAGGAGCCCAGGTGTTACCACCGTTATTTACGTCAGACTACTTATCCCGGCTGGAAACATTACGCATTCAGACCAGACGTCGCTTTCTTGGCAGCCGTCCCGGTGGCCATGTTTCGCTGCGCCGTGGGGCGGGGCTCGAATTTGCGGATTATCGCCGCTATACCCCCGGCGATGACCTGCGCTATATTGACTGGAATCTGTACGGCCGGACTGACCGGCTCTACATCAAACAGTTTCAAGAAGAAGAGGACCTCTATACCTCACTCTTCCTGGACGGGAGCGCTTCTATGGCCTACCCCGCCCAAGACGGAAAGGCCGAAACCGCTCGGGATATTATCCTCTCGCTGGCCCATGTTGTTCTGGCCAGTAACGATGCCGTCAAGCTCTCTCTCTTGAGCACGGATACAACGGTCCCATCAACAACGCCATTCTTTCGGGGTCGCCAGCGTTTGGGCAATGTTGCGGAATTTCTTGACGTCTATAATCCAGCGGGTCGGGTCAACGTCGTCCAATCGCTGGCGCAGCAGTTGCAGCAATCCCACCATCCGGGCAAGGCAGTGTGGGTTTCTGATTTTTTATTTCCGCTGTCCGCCGTCCGCACCGGTTTGAGTCTGATGCGCGACGCAAACTTTGACCTGGCGCTTATTCAGATTCTTGGCCGTGAGGAAATTGACCCGCCGCTCTTTCCGGGCGGCGCCCGACTGACGGACAGCGAAAGCGGAGCGGAAAGCGTGGTCTATTTCAACACTCGGGCCAAACAGACCTATATGCAACGCTTGGACCGACATAATCGAGAACTCCAGAGTGCCTGCCATCAGGCCGGGGTTCACTATGCCCGTTTTATTACCCATCAAGACGTGCCCCACTTTATCTTACGTGAGCTGCCGGAGATGGGGCTGCTGATGTAGTTGGACGACCACGTCCTCGCGTTGATTCTCATGCAGTTCAGTTTTCTTTCTCCGGCCGCCTTCTCCCTCCTGCTTGCGCTCCCCTTGCTGCTTGTGCCGTATTTGCTCCGACAGCGACATCAACGCCGGATCGTTCCAGCTCTCTTTCTCTACCAGGATATTTCTTCCCCGGCGCGGCGCCGTCTGTGGGGCAGACTCCGGCTCTCTCCGCTCTTTCTGCTCCAGCTCCTCATCCTGCTGTTATTGGTTGCCATCGCCGCCCGTCCGGTCTTGCAATACGACACCGCTGGAAAAATTGCGCTCGTCCTCGACACCTCGGCCAGTATGCAGGCGCGCGACCCCTCAGGTCAGGCCTCGCTTTTTGAGGTAGCCAAAGAGAGAATTCAACAGGAACTGGCAAATACCCCGGCCGAGTATCGTATCGGCATCTTCACCACCAATCCCCTCGGAGCGGTCCCCGAGGGTCTGCTCGATCCTCTCGCCGGTTCGGCCGACGCTGAAGAGTCCCTCACGGTCGGCTCCGACCTGCGGGCCGTGTTGGAGCTGGTACGCGTCAGCGATGCGCCCGACCCGAGTGATGCAACGCTCTCCGCCTTTTTTGCCCGGCTCTTGCGCGAGCACGATTTTGAGCGTGCCCTGTTCGTGACCGATCGTCCTGTCATGCAGCCCCCCAGCGAGCAGACATCGAGGCTCTCCCTCCGTACGGTGATGCCGGGCGCTGCCCAGCCCAATATCGGCATAAGTACATTCCGCTTATACCGGAGCCCGTTTTTCCCAGATGAGATTCACGCCACGGTCGGCATCCACGCTACCGAGAACGCCCGCTCCCAGTTGCCCCTGAGGCAGATTGTCATCGAAGATGGCCGGACCCAGCAGCGCTTCGCCGCCCAGCAGGTCGGACAACCGGCCGCACAGACCTTCTCCTTTGCCCGGCTCCCGCTCGCGACGAGCTACCGAGCCCGGATTCTTTTGGGTGAAGGGAAGGGGGGAGGCCAAGACAAAGATAGGCTGGCTGTTGATAACGAAGCCTACGCCGTTCTGCCGCCTCTTGAGGAGATTGCCGTCTTACTCGTCAGCCCAACGCCTGAAGTCGGAGACAGTCTTGAGCAGATACCAAATATCAAATTGACGCTGATGACCCCCCAGGACTATGACCCCATTGCGGTTACGTCAGCCTCCGAGTTCATATGCATCCTCTTTCACCTCACCGCGCCCGAGGTACTGCCCCCGATGCCGGCGGCCTTTTTTCTGCCACCGGACGACAATCCGCTCTTCTCCTTGGGACAGAGCGCACAGCAGCCCGTGCTCACTCACTGGACTCACGGTCATCCCCTGACCTCGTATGTGACCTTCCCTTTACTCACCCCTGCCTATGCCCAAGCCCTTTATCCCGCTGGGTGGAATACGCCAATTATCGAGAGTACGGTCGGCCCGCTCCTGTTGGCTGGAGAACGGGCCGGACGGCGCTATGTCGTGACCGGATTCGACCTCTTGCCCTACCTGGGAACGCGCAACCTGCCGGCATCCATCTTAACGCTGAATATTTTAGGCTGGCTCTCGGACCAAACCTCACAATCCACGCTGTATAAAACAGGGGCAGTGCTGAGCCCGCATGGTGGGTCCTTCGGCTCTCTTGGGTCCTTTGAGTCCTTTGGGTCAGACTCAACAGACTCCAAGACTCAACAGACTCAACGGACTCATCTCCACGTTCGGTTCCCTGGGGACACGCGCTTTCAAGCTGTCGAGCGCGCCCTCTCCTTGGACCGGCAGGGGGTGTATACTTTTCGTGAAAATAGCGTGGAACGTCTCGTGGCCGTCAATCTGCTGAGCCCGGAAGAGACTGACCTGGGCCGGCCGCTCTCTCTCAACCCCCCTGTATCCCCCCTACCAGGGGGGAATATAAGGGGGGTTCCTGGCGGATCGTCTCACATCCCTCAGACAGACCGCGTGAGCCGAACACATGTGCGGCCGGTCTGGCCGTGGCTCTTGTTCGCCGTGCTCATCCTGTGCAGTCTGGAGTGGTGGTGGGTCGCTCGAAAAGATAAGGCTCGAGAACAGTATTGAGCGAGTGGTTGCGACTATGGAAGGCCTGACGCTGCTGACCGATCTGCTTCCGTCGCTGGACTGGAGCCGCCCGGCTGTGCTGTACGGGCTTGTTGCGATCCCTTTCTTCCTCTTACTGCAATATTTTGCTTTCCGTTGGCGTCCTTCGTTGCCCAGTCTGGTGTTTCGCGGGCTTCTCCTGATCGTGCTCATCCTTGCGGCCACAGGTCCCTTTGTCCGAGGCCGCCAACAAGCTGTTCCTCCCATCTTGGTCATCGATGTTTCAGCCAGTATGACCGCCACCCAACGGCAGTGGATACAGCAAACGATTACGGACCATATACGACCCGCTCCAGACACCCCGGTTGTGCTCTTTGGGGGGGGGAACCGGCGGTTGGCCTGGCAAGACGTTCCTCCTCTTTTGGTCAGTCCTCCGGAAGGGGTAGAGCCTGAAGAGACCAATATTGAGGCCGCCCTGAGTCAGCTTTTGGAAGAACCCCAGCTCCGGCCGGTCTATGTCTTGAGCGATGGCTGGGAAACGCAGGGAACGGCGACCACCCTGCTCCCTGCGCTGGCAAAGCAGGGTCTCCGCCTCTACCCACTGCCCCCGCCGTCGGAAAAACGCGCGCCTAATATCGCCCTCCAGCGTTTTGGCGCACCCCAGTCCACCTCGGGTGGAGACGATATTGAAGTCGCGATTGCGTTGGCGAATACTGCTCCTCAACCCGTACGGGGTGAGCTGACGGTGCGTGAACACGATACTGTCGTGTGGCAGCAGGAAACCGAGCTCCCCCCAGGAGCCTCCCTCCTCACCCATTCGCTCCGGTTATCCGGCAGTGGCCTCGTTCCCCTGCATGCAAGTTTCGCCCCGCATCCTGAGGCACCCGACGCCATTCCCTACGACAACCAGGCAACCGCGTGGGTGCAGGTTGCGCCGCAGTCGAGCGTCTTGCTGCTCAGTGCAACCCCGCGTGATAATCGCTATCTCGAACAGGCTTTAAGCAGTCGTGGACTCGCCGTGACGGCCCTTGCCCTGCATGCCCAGCCCGTCTCTGTACCCGCGCTCAACACCTTTACGGCAGTGATCCTCAATAATATCGCGCACCAGCAACTTCCCGCAGCCTTTGCGCGCGAGATGGACGCCTATGTCAAAAATGGCGGTGGTCTTATTATGGTTGGGGGAGAAAGCAGCCTCGGTCTGGGCCACTACGCTGGTACGGCAATTGAGCAAGCCCTTCCTGTGCGGCTCGTCCCCCCCCAAAAAGAGGAGCAGCGGACGGCCATGCTGCTGGTCATTGATAAATCCGGCAGTATGCGCAAACAGCGGAAACTGTTGTACGCGAAATTGGGGGCCCGGGCGGTTGCCCGGAACCTGACAGATACCGACCTGTTTGGGGTCATCGGTTTTGATAAGACCCCGTTTGTGGTGGCCCCACTCGACTATTTGGGCAAAATACGTGCCCGGCTTGATGATCGGATTGACCGCTTGAAGCCGTCCGGTGGTACGTTCCTGCTGCCCGCCCTGCAAGAGGCCAAACGCCAGTTGGAACGGCAGCATGCCACCCGCAAACATATTGTGCTCCTGACCGACGGTGAGACTGGCGGCAGCGGCGGCGACTATCTGGACCTGGCTTCAGTGCTGCGTAACGACCTCAAGATCACGATTTCAACCATTGCCGTGGGCAAACAGGCGAACCTGCGGCTGTTATCCCGCCTGGCAGACTACGGCGGGGGAGCCTTCTACCATACAACCGACCCGTCGACCTTACCGGATCTCTTCCTTGATGAGTTGGAGGAGAAACCGGAAGAAAAGACTATGGTTGAGCGGCTCCTGCATCCCATTCCAAACCTCCGTTCCCCTCTGCTTAAGGGCTTGACTCGGCAGCGACTGCCGGCAGTCAAAGGCTATGTGCAAACCCGACTCAAAGAGGGAGCACGGGCAGACCTGTCGGTCCGGGATGCGGACAAGCAACTGCCCCTTTTAGCCTCCTGGTCCTACGGCCAGGGCAGAGCAGTGGTGTTCACCTCAGACGCGAACGGGCGTTGGTCGGCGCCGTGGGTGCGCTGGGACCGCTACAGCCAGTTCTGGAATCAAACCGTCCGCTGGAGTTTTGCCCGAGAGGAGGGAGACGAACGCAATGGACAGTATGCCTCTCCGTTTTCCGTCGAGGTCGGGCACCATGAGACGGGGCTGCTGGTTGAAGCGTTTTTCTATGGAACGAAAGAGTCAGCCCAGGCCGACGCAACGCTCACGGCCACGCTTACAACACCGGATGGGACTACCACCCGTCTGCTTTTTGAACGCCTGGCGCCCGGCCATTATCAAGGCAAGTACGACACCCGCACGTCAGGCGACTATAGCCTTGAGGGCACCTTCCCCAGCGGGGAGCGATTTGGTCCCCTCGGCTACACGCTGCCCCGTCTCCGGCCGCGTGAAACCCCTCAGCCCCAGCCCAATCTCCACCTCTTTGAAACGCTGGCCGAGGCAACGGGCGGTGCACTGAACCCTGCGCTGGCAACCCTCAGCCCGCCGCTTGGACCAGCCGAGCAACTCCCGCTCTGGCCTTATCTCATCCCCCTTGCCATGGCCCTCTATCTTGTGGAACTGGTTATACGTCGGCTCGCAGGCTAGGGCTACACTCCGCTCGTCCCAGGGTTGCCGTCAAGCTATGGATTACCGCAACCCATATGCGGCGCCCCGCCCCGCTTGCCCAGAGGTGGCCGGACTGGTATGGCGGGCGGGAAGACTGGCGCTTCGACCCTGGTCTGGGGATGCTGGGAAGCTGGGAGAATAGATGGCATATCTGGTACTTCTTCGACATGGCCAATCACAATGGAATCTGGAAAACCGCTTTACTGGCTGGGTTGACGTTGCCCTGACGGAAAAAGGCGAGGAAGAGGCTCGACAAGCCGGAGAGAAGATCAAAACTGCTGGACTGCAATTTGATACCACCTTCACCTCAGTCCTTCAGCGTGCCATCCGAACGCTCGAATTGGTCTTGGAGATGCTCGGCCAACCGCACCTTCCCGTCGAACAGGACCAGGCCCTCAACGAACGCCATTACGGCGACCTGCAGGGACTCAATAAAGCCGAAACGGCCAAGAAGTTTGGCGACGAGCAGGTGCGACTCTGGCGCCGGAGCTATGATATTGCTCCACCGGGCGGGGAAAGCCTGGAAAACACGGCCGCGCGGACTCTACCCTACTTGAAAGACCGGATTCTCCCGACGGTCCAAGCCGGCCAGCATGTGTTGGTTGCGGCGCATGGCAATAGCCTGCGTTCGATTATCATGCATCTCGATCAGCTGAGCCGAGAGGCAGTCCTCAGTCTTGAGTTGGGAACCGGTGTCCCGGTGGTGTACGATATTGACGCCGCGGGAAACGTCCAGTCAAAAGAGATTTTGTAATAGCGCTGCAACGCTCAACGAGCATCTCGCTGAGCGGGCGGTCTCACGGGGGACTCCTACGGAGCCAGGGAACGATATTTCCCCTGATAAAAGAGGAGCGGGTCGCCTGGTGCAGTCACGAGGCGCTGAATCTCTCCCACATAAATCGTGTGATCCCCGCCCTCGTAGGCGTGGGCGACGCTGCATTCAAAATGCGCCAGCGCTCCATCAAGCAGGGCAACCCCGAGTTCTCCGAGGCTGTAGGATAAGCCCGCAAACTTCTCAATTCCTTTTGTTGCAAAACGGGTGGACAACTCTTCTTGCGCCTGACTCAGGAAGTTGACGGCAAAGACCTTGGATTCCTCAAAACAGTTGTAGCAGTCCACGCCTTTATCAACACAGATTAAAAGCATCGGTGGGTCCAGAGACAGCGAGCTAAACGCATTGGCGGTCAGGCCGAACGGCTTGTCTGTGGCATCTTTCGTGGTGATAATGGTGACCCCGGTTGCAAACAGCCCCATTGCGTTGCGTAATTCTCGTCCATCAATTGCCATACTGCCTCCCCGATCGGTAAAGAAGTTCTCTGACTGCTACCAGAGCGCCTCCTGGGCTGTCAATTGCTCTGTACGCTGAACGTCTGCCCTACTGAGGTGCACTCCCGTAGCTCAGATTCGGCGCAGTCAGTGACCGAGCCACATCTTTGTCACAGCCTGGAGCACGACCAAAGACTTTTTGCCACACCGGGGCAGTTTCCATGCACATATACACCGGGACCGTGGAAGCAAGGCGGTTCAACTGGGAGATGAGGACGCGGTACATCTTGACGCGTAAGGCCTGAAAGGTGCGCCATTTCCCGTCAGCACATAAAACCTGCTCGCCGGATAAGAGACGGGTCTGCGGGAAGCGTTGACGAATGACTTTCCGTAGAGGCGGCGTGATGCGGAGGCTGCCGAAACTGACCCAGGCGACCCCCCGGGGGTCAACGGTCGTAAAGACCTGCTCCAGCGCCTGCCGATAGTCCGTCTCCCAGTTGGGGTACTCGATGAGCGGATCAAAGTGAAAGCCTATTTTATAACCAGCTTGTTGGACACGGCGGGCGGCCCGAATGCGTTCGGCAAACGACGCCGTGCCGTGCTCTTCCGTGTCGGCAATAGCCGGCGGCGTCAGGCTCCAGGATACCACGACGCGTCCGTGCGACTCGAGCCCGAGCAAATTGTCAATACAGTCGCTTTTCGTTTTGAGTTCGAGCAGAACATTCTTCCGAGCGGCGAAGAAAGGGACCAAGTCCGTTGAGAAACCCAGAAGTGTATCCAGGGCCAAGCTGTCGGATAGCTCGCCGGTTCCAATCCGAAACTGCCTCCACGGTTGACGGTCGACGACCTGGGCGACTTCCTCCAGCAGGTCGTCACTATTGGTGAAGACTTTGAGGGTGGGATTATTGGCGAGATATTCCTGTAAAAAACAATAGCTGCAATCCATTGGGCAGTTCGAGATCAGGCTGACGACCAGATAGTTGCAGCACACCAGCCCAGGGGTTCCGGCCGGACAATGTTCGAGAAATCGGGCGCGTTGGCGGGTAAAGAACAGCCGACGCTTGCCGACCCCGAACGGGTCGTTGCCCGCGGGACGCGCTTCCTTCCGCTCCCAGTCTTTTTCAACAATGCGGGCAGGCAACTCCGGCAGCCTGGCTAAAGCCCGTTGAACGACCGGCGCCTCTTCCTCGCCGCGCTCGATGAGAATTTCAGTCGGTTGATACATTGCCAAGCATTATGCCGCAGGACTCACACCTCATCCAGAGCGTCAAACACGCGCTGGAAGCGACCATCATCGAGCCGCTGCTGAAGCTGAGAGAGAACGTCCCGGAGTTCGTGAATAGTGCGGACCGTTAGGGTGAGCGTGACCTCATCGCCCTCAAAGTCTGACGGGAAAGAGACCTGACTTGTCCTGTCCAAGTTGAGGACTTTTACCGCCTGGCGGACATTTTCCCCCAAGCGGGTCAGGTGCGGGTAGCGTATCTTGCGTAACACCGTTTTGACCGCTTTGAGTTTGTCGTGGCGTGAGCCCGGTGTTGCCCGTGCGCTGCGAAGCTCTTGCCGCCCGAGAATGTCAGCAACGGTCTGCTCATCCCGCGCGGCAATTTCCTCGAACCAATCGAGCACATCTCTGAGATGATTTTCACCGCACTGGAGGTCTTGCAGCAAGGAGAACAGCGCGGCCTGGTCGGTTGCCGGCCACGCCTGCCAGCGGGCCAGCGTTGTTCCGCTCAGACGTTTGCGCTGGGCATAGTCCGCTATCTGCCGCTCCTGCTCATCCTGTTTCGCCATACGACTCCTTTTGCGCGCAAGGATAGTGCGCCACCAGGGCCAGGTAGGGTTCCGCCGACTTGCCACGTTTACGCGCCCCGTTGGCCAAGATCCGACACTTCTTGTGGAACATGGAGAGTGTAGCCTGGCGTTGCTGGAGAGAGAGGCGGCCCGAATCGAGCAGTTTACGCAGCGCGATAAGCCGGAACCGATCCATTCCCCAAAACTGACGGGATAATTGGTCGGCGTGACCGCCACGTTTCAGGACCAGAGGCGTATCAATCAGGTGGACCGGCTCCCGCACGCTGATACGCAGCCACAGGTCATAATCTTCACAGGCCGGGAGTTGCTCATCAAAACCACCCATCCGCTCAAACAATGCCCGACGCAGCATAACGGTCGAAGGACTGACCAGACAGCGGGCGAGGCTCTGAACAAAAATATCCCCGTGAGGTTTTCGATGTTTCTTGCGCGGGTTGACCCGAACTCCATGACGAATCCAGGTTTCCTGGGTCTGGCAAATCTGTGCGGTCGGCTGCGCCTCAAAGAAAGCGACCTGCTGAGCTAATTTTTCGGGCTGCCAGACGTCGTCGGAATCGAGAAAGGCGAGGAGTTCGCCCTGACTGGCGGCCACCCCACGATTGCGTGCGGCGGAGACGCCCTGGTGGGGCTGAAAGAGGTAGCGTATGGGATGGGACCGGGCGCGGGCATATTCTTCGACGATCTGCTGGGTTGCGTCCCGAGCCGCGTTCGTTGAGCCGTCGTCCACGACAATCGTTTCACTGTCCCGATACGTCTGAGCCAGGACGGAGGCCAGCGCCTCACGCAAAAAGGCGGGGCGATTATAGGTCGGTATGATAGTCGAAACGCTAGGCATCTGAGAGTCTCTTCGTCTCGAGTGCGGCGGGATGGAAAGAGTAAACGTGTCCAGCATCTTATGTATATTGGAGGATACGTTTGCTCTTTGGGGCGGTCAGCGTGAGCATCGCCTGCCACAGCGTGTCCGTGCCCCGGCCATCCCGAGCGGAAAAAAGGAGCAGCGGCTCACCATCGATTTGCCGCATCAGGATTTGGCGCTGCTTTTCTCGCTGGTTGCGCTTGAGCTTGTCACATTTGGTGGCCACAAAAAAAAAGGGGCGGTTATGATAGGCGAGAAAGTCGGCCAGGGCGGCCTCCTCTTCTTCCGGACCACGTCGGATATCGAGAATGATGACCACCCCACACAGGTTCGGCGCGTGTATCAGATAGTCTTCAATCAGTCGCTGCCAGGCCGTCCGCTCAGACTTGGCAACTTTGGCATAGCCGTAGCCGGGCAGGTCTACAAAGGTCAGGACCTGGTTGATGGTAAAAAAATTGAGCTGTCGCGTGCGGCCTGGAGTCTGACTCGTCCGGGCAATTTTCCGGTTCAGGAGTCGGTTGATTAACGAAGACTTGCCGACATTCGAACGTCCGGCAAAGGCGATCTCCGGCTGAGAGAGTCTTGGATATCGTCCCGGCTGCATCGCGGCACCGGCAAACTCAACACTGGAAATTTTCACGGTCTTGACTCACGCTCATCCGTGGACCGAACGGGGGCGCTCCGCAGGATGTAAAAGAAGCGTAGCCGACAGAGCCGATTTGCGCCACCTTGACTTCCGCTCGCTTGGATTGTTTGTTTGGGGAGATATGAAAAAAGAACTCTTGGGAATGCTGGTGACCGCCCTGTCCATATTATCCGCAGCCATTGTGTCCGGCCTGCGGCTCAAGCCATATATTGACGCTGGCGAAACGTATACTCCCGCCTCGTTTATGCTGTATCCGGCCCTGGCGGCGGCGCTGGTTGCCGTCCCCATTATCTTCTTGCTGCGTACGGTCCAAGGAACAAAAGAGATTGAAATCGGTCCGCTGAAATTCACCGAGCGTACTCCGTTTATGGCCTTATGGTGCATCTTGTATATTGTGATTGCCGTCACCTTCTTCCCCTATGACGGTCCTGAAGAGTCGGACCTCTTGCCTGATCCCTCACGCCAGGAGGAGACCGAGTCCCCCCTCAATCAGCCGATCCGTCTGCCCCTGCCGTCTGCCACTGACCCTCTCCAAGAGAAAACCGCGGAGCAGAGACCGTTGCAGCCTGTCTCCCTTATATTCCCCCCTGGCAGGGGGGATACAGGGGGGGGCTGACCAGGACGCAGTTGTGACCGATTTCCCGCTTCAGCTCGATCCATTTCAGATGCTCTTAGGCTTTCGCCTCGACAGGGTGGCGCCGGAATTCTGCCGTATCAGTCTGCCCTTCAAGTCCGAACTGCGGACCGCCGGCGATGTTGTGCATGGTGGGGTCATTGCGACCCTGATTGACAGTGCCGGGGTTATCGCAGCCTGGTCGCAGGCTGACCCGAGCGCCACCCGTGGCGCAACGGCCGATCTCTCGGTCAGCTATTTATCCGCGGCACACGCCGTTGATCTCATTGCTGAAGCCCGTGTCCTGCGGCGTGGACGGAGTCTCGTTTTTATTGAGGTTGATGTCACGGCTTCGACCGGCGAGCGGATTGCCAAGGGGCTGGTCACGTATAAATTGGGATATAGTGCATGACGCAACCATCGTTCGATCACTCCGTCCCGCCGAATTTGCCGCCATCGGTTGTGTCTCCCCGGCCCGCTCCACCCAGAACCATACCACCCATCCATATCGTCCTGTTTGGGACAACCCTCTTGACCACAACGCTCGCCGGAACCTTTCAGGCAGGTGGGGACCCCCTCAGTGATCCGTCGGCGCTGGTGTTGGGGTTGCCGTTTGCCCTCACCTTACTGCTCATTCTTCTCAGCCATGAGATGGGGCATTACGTCCTGGCCCGCATCCATGGGGTCTGGGCCAGCCTGCCGTATTTCATTCCTGGCCCGCCATTCTTTGTTGGGACTTTTGGCGCATTCATTCGGATGAAATCGGCGCCGGCCAATCGATCTGCACTGTTTGATATTGGCGCGGCCGGACCCTGGGCCGGGGTCTGCTTCGCCATTCCCGCGGTGATCGTTGGCCTGACACTCTCCGAGGTGCAACCGCTTGACCCCCTTTCGGGCGGCATCATTCTGGGCGACTCCGTCCTGTTCTCCGCCCTGATCACCCTCGTTCTTGGCGTGCCCCCTGACGAGGTCAGAGTCATCCTCCATCCCATTGCGCTTGCCGGCTGGTTCGGCCTGTTTGTCACCTTTCTCAATCTACTGCCGGTTGGTCAGCTCGATGGCGGCCATGTGGTGTACTCGCTCTTTGGGCCGGTTCACGGCTGGATAGCGCGCGCCTTTCTGCTGGTTATTCTGGTGCTGGGCTTTCAGGGCTGGCAAGGCTGGTTTGTGTGGGTCGTCCTGTTAGCCGTCTTGGGCATCGACCACCCGCCGACAGCCGATCCAGTGTTGCCCCTTGATCGCAAGCGGACCATCTATGGCTGGTGTACCGTCGGGCTTTTTGTCTTGACTTTCACGCCGGTCCCCATCACCATATCGGCGAATTTTCCACCCCAGGAGGAGGTGACCCCAGTGGCCTATCAGCTCGAACACCGGCCCCCGCCGTCAGCCTTACCCCCCTGGACGTTGGTGTACCAGCCATGACCGAGCGCCTTTCCTGGGATCAATATTTCATGACCATCACGCGCCAAGTGGCCGAGCGTTCGACCTGTGAACGCGCCAAAGTTGGCGCGGTTATTGTCCGCGAGCGGAATATCCTGACCACGGGCTATAACGGTGCGCCAGCCGGACAGCCCCACTGCACCGAGGTTGGCTGCCTGATTTATGAATCAAAGACGCCGGCCGGGGAGATCGAGCAGAACTGCTACCGGACCATCCATGCGGAGATCAATGCCATTGCCCAAGCCGCAAAGAACGGCACCAATATCAGTGGGGCGGATATCTATGTTACCCACACCCCGTGTATCCATTGTCTCAAAGTGCTGGTGAATACCGGTATCCGACGCATCTTCTACGAGAAGGCGTATAAGCTCCACACCATACAGGAGTTGCTGGCTTCCTCTCAGGTCGAATTGCAGCAGGTTGAACTGTAGACCGGTGAGACATACGCCCGGCTCCGGCAGGGACGCCGGGCCCGCGTCTCTATTCTTGCGTTTCGTCCGATTGGGCTGTGGGTTGAGCGGACAATCCGTCATACGCGCCAAATTGATAGGCGGCCGCTAACAAGAGGACGGACAGAACAAGCACCGTAATCAAAATATCAAGGGCGCTGAGCCCGGCGTGGCTCTTCTTCATTTTTTCCTCCATGCGCACGTCTAGCGATAGACGGGGGCGTCGCCATCCGGACGACGCTTCCAGCGCTTGTGTATCCATAGCCAGTGGTCTGGGTAGCGCTCGACCATGTCCTGAAATATGGCGGTGAATTTTGCGGTCGTGGCGCGAATGTCTTCTTCCTGGTTACCAGTCCGGATCGGCTCGATCAACGGTAAGAGCACGATCTTATGCTGGCACGAGCCGTTTTCCCGAACCAGAAAAGCCGGAACAACCGGGACGCCGGTTGTCAGCGCCAAGCCGGCAAGGCCGGCTGAGGTTGAGGCCAGGCGTGAAAAAAACGGCACGAATACGCCCATCCGCCCGGAGGCGTTTTGATCAACTGCGGCCACCACCGCGCTCTTTTTCTTAATCGCCCGAAAGACCTCAATCCCGGCGGTCGTTTTCTTAATCACTTTGGTCCCGCCCCGTTCGCGCTCGGTGGTCAACACCTTTTCAATAAAGACGTTGCGCAAACGGCGATGGATGATGTGTATGGGGAGCCCGTAACACGCAGCCGCATGGGCGAAGAGTTCCCAGTTGCCAAAATGTCCGGTGAGAATCAGGGCACCGGTAGCGCGGAGGTTGTCAACGAGCTGACGCCATTCGGCCTCGTTCTCAAACTGCACCCGCTCGTGGATATTCTCTGGCGTGAGAGAACGCAGATGGCAGAACTCAGCCAGTAAGCGGCCAAGATTGCGGAAACTTTCCCGCAGAATACGGTGTCGTTCCGCCTTGTCCTTGGCCGGAAAGGCCAGGGCCAGATTCGTTAACCCCACCCGACGATGCGGCCGGTCTACCCAATAGAGGAGCGCGCCAATCCCTTCTCCGACCCGAAACGCGAGGCGAAAGGGCAAGGCTCGGAAGAAGGCGAAGAGAGCCAGGAACAAGACATATTCAATCCGGGCAAGCAGGTGTCTTTTCTCACGAGCGGGCCGGATACGTTTTTTGCGACGGGGCCGGCCACCCTCCTTTTCTTCTCCCCTATTAGGGGGGATTGAGGGGGGTTCAGTGGGGGCAGGCTCAGCGTTCTCGTGGACCGCGCCTCTGATCCCTTCTGGCATGACTCTGAGAGAGACTGGACTGATGACTACGCTGCCGGGGCATCAGAAAAAGAAAAACCAAACACTTCCCGTTCCTTTGCCACCAGGTCGGCAACGACCTGTCGATCAATATCACGGTAACGTTGCAGGGTTTCCCGCATCTTTCCCTCCCCACCGTTTGCTCTCGCCATCTCTTTCAGCTCGTTTTTGATCCAGCCGATATGCCATTTCTCGTCTTTGGTGACTTCGTGCAGGATGGCGAGCGTCTCGGGATCGACGTCTGTCCGTTTGGCATGTTCGAGATAGCGGCGCTGGGCGCGCTCTTCGACCACGACCGTGAGCGCGAAGAGGTCAATCAACGAGCGAGGAATGCCAACCGCTCTACCAATGCGGGTTTGGTAGCCATCGTCAACGTGGACCGGTTCATATCCCAGGTCGGTAATGCGTTTCGTCCACAACCAGGCGTGGCGGGTTTCGTCAGCCAGATGCCGAGATAATTTGACTTGAGCCTCAATGTTTTCGACGCGCATGGTCAGTTTTAAGAGCAGCGTTGCACCCCGTAGTTCGGCGTCACGGTAATAGCTGTATAAATGGATCATCCGTGGGTCTACAGACATAGTGTGTTCACCTTCCACCCGAAAAGCCCTGTGCTCTTCTCGCCGAGAAGAGACGTGTACCCCCGAGGGCTTCTCTCGGTATAGAGTAACGGTCACAGAAAAGCAAGAACCTCAATATTGCGCTAAACATCGACAAATACTCTATTTTTTTATACCGTAGCAATGATGGAGCCGCTTTCCCCGTCTATACCAGATTCCTCCTCTTCGACTTGGCTCAGAACAGGCTCGTGGCTGGACGTTGTACGCTGGAGCGGAGTGCTGGGTCTCTTGCTGCACGGCCTGAGTGGATGTTGGGGTAGCGCAGACACCCGACTCGTGGCCCGGCCGGCCGGACCCTATCAGCTGATGCTGGAACTTGGATCAACGCCCCCGCAGGCTGGCCAGGAAACAACGCTGACCTTTCACCTGACCCATACCAAGACACAACGATCGGTTTCTGACCTGCAAATATTGCACGAACGAGCCCTCCACACCTTTATCGTGAGCCGTGATTTATCCATATTTGCCCATACCCACCATGAGGACTATATTCCGCTCACTGACCAGGACCTTCAGCGTGCTCGGTTTCATTTTCCCTATACGTTTCCCAAGGCGGGGCAGTATCTCATTGTCAATGAGTTTACCCACAAGGATAGAAGCTGGACCAAACACTTCACTGTCACAGTCACGGGAGAGCCCGGCCCGTCGCCCGAGCCTGATTTCCGTCAGGAAAAACAGTTCGGTGCGTATCGCGTTGCCTTACGCACTTCGCCCTCTCCACCCATTGCCGGCCACGAGGTAGAGATTGTGTGTCACCTCACTTCCGCAGAGGGGGTCCCGGTCAGAAATTTGGGTCTCTATCTCGGCACTGAAGTCCATATGGCAAGCTGGCGCCTGGACGGTGAGCATTTCGGCCATCAGCACACCTACACAGCGGAGATGGCCCGTTTTATGGAAGGTATGCGCGGTCACAGCATGTCGTCAGACCAGATGGCCCGGCTTATGGTCCAGCTCATGAGTCGCCCGGCAAAGCAGGAGTATTTTGGCCCGGACGTACCGCTGCACCACGTCTTCCCCACCGCCGGCGTATATAAAGTCTTCCTGGAGTTGGCGCCCAACGGAGAGTATCTGCCGGTTGATTTTCTGGTCACGGTTGCCGAGTACACGGACGACGCGGATACGACGATTCATTCCATCCTGCAAAAATCCGCACGACCCACCACACCTAATAGGCAGGTCCCGTCGTGAAATCCCACTCCCTTCACAACGTTCTGACCGCCTGCTTTCTGCTCGTTTCGTCCCCGGCCCTTCGACTCGACTCAGGACAGGCAGTGGCCGGCCACGGTTTCGTCACAACCTTTGGTGATATCGAATGGTTGCCGGAACCCGGCCGGACACCGGACACCGTGGGGTATCAGCTCGACTCCTGGTCCGAAGCGGGGCAACTCTGGCTGGCCACGACCGCCCGGCAGGTCGTCGATCTCTCACTCGGCTTTGCCCGGGAAAAACTGGCAGAAGCCGAAGCCATGCTGACCGTCCAGGATATAGCCGCGGCTCGGATCGCGCTGGAGCACTACTGGTATTATATCGACCGGGCCGAACAGGCGCTTCCACAGGCCGCAGACGGGCAGGATGAGGAGACCATTGCTCTGGTCGAAACGCTGACCACCCACCTGCTTGAGCACCAGTATATCCTGACCATCATCCATACGGACCTGTCTGTCGAGTCGCGCGACATCCTGCGGGAGGTCTTCACAACCGCGCAACAGCGTTATCCGCGCATAGCCGACCGTCTGCCCCGCAAAAAACGCGGCGCCCTCTTCTTCAAAGAAGAAGAAGTGCGCTGGTCGGTCGAAATGGCAATTCGAGAGGATGAGGAGCAAGGATAGGGTATTGACCTGCCCCGTCGTAAAGACATGAGCCGTGAGGCCCGCCTCTGAACGCGTTTACCGATACCAAGAAGAACCCGTATGCAAAAAAAAGACAAAGAGCCACTTCCCTCCGCCTTGGAAGAACTCGACGACAGCCCCTTTCCCGACCCCATTGTCATGCCCATTGAGGATGTGATTGACCTCCATCCTTTTGCGCCCAAGGAAATCCGCAGCGTCGTCGAGGAATATTTACGCGAGTGTTGCAGCGCAGGGTTTACCCAGGTGCGCCTCATCCACGGCAAAGGCAAGGGGGTTCAGCGCGAGAGTATTCGTTCGCTGCTCGCTCGCCTGCCCTATGTGAAAGACTTTGCCGATGCGCCAATGGGGGCGGGCGGCTGGGGCGCGACCATTGTCCGCCTCGACCCGTCGCGGGTAGACTTGGCGGGAAGCCGTGAACCGTAAAGCCGTTATCCGTAGCGGAAAACATTTCTACGGGGACCCTTCAGCGCATCCGGCGGTCTCTTGCGCGGCGCTCCTGCAAAGGGATACATAATGACGGGAGAAGGAGGGGGTCCATGGCAACGGTTGATACCTTTTTGGCTGATTTGCGTGGCTATATCCAACACCAAGATGAAAAACCCCTGCTTGGCCCGAGTTTCTATCGGGGCCTGCTGGCCGGGGAGCTGTCTCGCCCGCAACTGAAAAAATGGGCGCTCAACCTCTTTTATGTCACCGGCCAGCATATCCGAGCCTTTGGTGGGATTTTCATGAATACCGGTCTCGGACCGCTCGACCGGAAAATCCGTCGCCATATTGTTGAAAATCTGATTGACGAAGAAACCATTATGGGTCGCGGGGAAGACGCCCACTGGATGCTGTCCATGCGATTGGCCCAGGCGCTCGGCGCCACCGCTGAGGAGGTCCGGCAGCCGGTCGTTTCCCAAGAGTCGGTCGCCTATGTTGACTGGGTGATTGAGCTTGGCAGGAAGGAGTACGGCCTCATCACCCTGGCGGCCATGTCGATTGGCGGCGAGACGCGCAGCGATGACTCCATGAAGGGCCTAGTGCGCGCCCTCAAAGAAAAATACGGTCTGACCAGGCACGACCTTGAATTCTTCTACGCGCATGCCGGTGAGGCCGAAGCCCACGGGGAGCCCGTTTTTGACATGGTGCGTGAATATGCCACCACAGCCGAACGGCAGCAGAAGATTCGAGACAGCGTCACGGAGTGGTGTGAGAAATTCCAGGCGGCTCAGGAAGGTGGGTATCGGGTTGCGATGGGCCTGGATACCGGTGTCCGGGTTGACCTGGGTTGAAAAGAGTAAACGTATCCTCCAATACCCATGCAGATGTTGGATACGTTCACTCTTTTTGGTCAAGAGGAGGAATCGTTCATGTACGACCTGATTATTGAAAACGCCCGTATCTGCGACGGCACGGGCACCCCCAGCTTCCACGGCAATGTGGCGGTCAAAGACGGCCTGATTGCCGCGATGGGCAAGGGCAATGGCGAAGCGGCCCAAAAGAAAATCAATGCCGACGGCTTGGTGCTGGCCCCAGGGTTTATTGATCCGCATACCCACTACGATGCCCAAGTCGCCTGGGACCCCCTGGTAACCTGCTCCTCCTGGCACGGCATTACCACGGTGGTGATGGGCAACTGCGGAGTGGGCGTTGCGCCGGTTCGACCCAAAGCCCGTGATATTGTCATGTGGGACCTGGTCAATGTCGAGGCGATCCCGTTCGAGGTCATGGAGCGGGGCATTGACTGGCAGTGGGAAACCCACGCCGAATATCTCGATGTCCTGCAAAAGCGCGGCATGGGCATCAACGTGGCCTCGTTAGCCGCCCTCACGCCTCTGCGGCACTATGTGATGGGCGAAGAGTCGTTTGAGCGGGAAGCCACCCCGGACGAAATCGGCGAGATGCAACGGCTGTTTCGCACCGCCATGCGCGCCGGCGCGTTTGGCCTGACCAGTACCATTCTCAACAACCATATTGGCTTTGAGGGTCGCCCGCTCGCCTGCCGTAATGCCAGCCGGGCCGAATGGAGCGCGCTGTGCCAGGTTATGAAAGACGAGGGCCGCGGCACAATCGAGATTGCCCTGACCGGGACCAATGTCGGACAGGTCTCGGACGACGAATACGATCTGCTCAAATTCCTGGTTGATGAAAGCCAGCGTCCGGTCACCTTCCTGGCCCTGTTCAATAAGCCGGGCAAGCCGGAGTCCTACCTCAACGCCGTGGAGAAGGTCCAACCTATCCTCGGTTGGGACAAAGCCGTACCGCAGGTCACCTGCCGCCCGCTGCGGGTCCAGTTCAATATGAAGAACCCGTTCATCTTCGCGATTTTTTCGGCCTGGCACCATGTCTTCAACAAGAGTGTCGAAGAGCAGATGCAGATTTATGCCGATCCGGGCTTTCGCAACGCCTTTCGCGAAGAGATGGATACGCGCCGTATCTTTCGTGGCCAGTGGGGGCGGATGACCGTGATTGATGCCCACACTGAGGCGGTCAAACCGCATGTTGCCAGCAAGAAAACGGTGGCCGAGATTGCTCGCGACCAGGGCAAGGATGTGGTTGACGCTTTTCTTGACCTGGCGGTGGCCGACCGCCTGGAGTTGATGTTCGACCTTCAGGCGTTCAATTTCGAACCCGAAGGGGTAAAAAATCTGGTCAGTGACCCCCGCTTTCTGATCGGCTTGTCCGACGGTGGGGCGCACGTGGACATGTTGTGCGATGCGGGGTACGCGACCTATCTGCTCGGTCGCTGGGTGCGGGACAACCAGGTGTTGAGCATTGAAGAAGGCGTCCGGCGGCTGACCTCAGTCCCGGCCGATCTGTTCGGCATTCCCAACCGGGGCCGCATTGCCCCAGGCCTGGTGGCCGACCTGACGCTGTTCGATCCCGATACGGTTGATGCCAAAGACCCGGAATATGTCTGGGATCTGCCCGGCGGCGGCAAACGCTTCGTGGCCAAATCCAAAGGCATCAAGACGACGGTCGTCTCCGGCCAGGTGCTGTACCAGGATGACGAGTATCAGGGCGGCTTACCCGGACAGGTGCTGCGTAGTACCGAGCGCTAAAAAACAAGGGGGCGGTGTCCAGACTGCCCCCTTCTCTATCTCCCCTCTCTATCTCTCTTCTCAGCCGTCCACCATCACGTTTTCTTGCGTTAATAAGATCACAATTTCCGCGGAGCCGCCCGTCGCGCTGTTTCTGGCTGTCTGGCCTTCAGAGGTCCCGAAGACCTTGTCCATATCTTCTCTGGTCTCAAACCAGACCTCGGCCACGCCGTCGTAGCGCTGCTCGTCGGTTGTCGCCAGGTTGATACAGTAGCGTTTCAAGCCGGGCCATTGCTTCACCTTGGGGGCGTGTTCTTCCAGCCACCAGCGGCGAAAGTCTTCCATCGCCATCCCCTCGGGCCGCTTGAGAATACCAATCACTTTATACATGGACCCTCCTTTTCCTGACCGATCCCAGAGCGCCGGGTCGGTGTGCTGTGCGGTATACAGCCTTGTCTCTCCTCGTTCAAGCTGTCTTTTCTTCAGCCTCGATTTCCGTTAGGGATGGACAGCATATTGCACGATATGGGGGAGGATCGGTATGGATACACGTCCGGCATCACTACTACCGGAACAGTTCGGCCCGTTGCAGGGCGTGCGGATTGTATCGAGCGGAACCTTAGTTGCCCAGCCGTTTGCCGCGGCCTTGGCCGCCGAAATGGGCGCCGAGGTCATCCAGATCGAACGCACCGGAGAGGGCGACGCGTCCTGGCGTCATCTGGGGATACAGTTACCAGCCAAAGACGGCCAGGGGCAGGTGGCAACCACCTGGATTCAGGAACGGCGAAACGAATGGTACGTCACGCTGGACTTCAGCCAGCCCGAGGGTAAAGACTTGTTCCTCAAGCTGGTCAAGTCGTGTGACATCTGGATGGAGAGTTCAAAGACCGGCTCCTATACCAAGTGGGGCCTGACCGATGAAGCCGTGCTCCAGGCCAACCCCAAGCTCGTCATTGCGCATGTCTCCGGCTACGGTCAGACCGGCCACCAGGACTACCTGAGTCGGGCCTCGTACGACATGATCGGCCAGGCTTTTGGTGGACTCATGTACCAAACCGGCTTTCCCGACCCGGAACCACCGGTGCGGGCCAACCCCTGGACGGCCGACTATATCACGGCCCTGTTTTGTCTGTGGTCGTCCCTGGCCGGCTATATTTCCGCGCAACGCACCGGCAAGGGGCAGGTCGTTGATATCTCGCAGTTCGAGGCCATCCACCGCCTGCTCTCGGGGACGATGGTCGAGTATTTCAGCAATGGCTTTGTCCGCGAGCGAACCGGCAACAAAGCCACCGCGTTTCAACCCTACGACGCGTTCCAGGCCAGCGATGGCTGGGTGGTGGTCGGCGCGGTCGGCCCGGCGGTTTTTTCCCGGGTGTGCCGAGTGTTGGGCCTCGACCCGGAAGAAGAGAAATGGCAGCGGGCCAGTGTGGATGTCAACGGCATGGAAGGTATCGAGTTTGACGCCCTGCTGCGCGGCTGGATTGCCGAACGCACGGTCGCCGAAGCTGTTGAACAGATGAATGCCGGACAGGTCGCCTGCTGTCCGATTATGAACAGCAAGGATATGGCGGAAGATCCGCACTACGAGGCCCGGAATGTTCATGTCGAGTGGGAGGACAATCAGGTCGGTACGGTCAAAGGGACGGGTGTCAGCCCTTCCTTTTCCGCAACTCCGGGCAAGATCTGGCGCGGGTCCGTCCCGGTCGGTCATGATAACGAGCAGATTTACACCCACTTTGCCGGACTCAGCCGCGAAGAAGTTGCCCGACTCAAAGAAAAAGGCGTGATCTAAGCGTATGGGGCGGGGCATGCCTCGTCCCGTATTCGCGCCGCGTATACACCTCGCATTACTCGCCAATGGCTCTCCTTGAAATCCGTGACCTGCGGAAACGTTATGGTACGGTTGAAGCCCTCCAGGGTCTCTCGTTAGACGTGGAGCGGGGAGAATTCTTTGGCTTGCTCGGCCCGAACGGAGCAGGGAAATCGACCACGATCAATATCCTGCTTGGCCTCATCATTGCCGACAGCGGTTCAATCCGAATTTTCGACCACGATTTTGCCTCCAACCATGTTGCCATTCGTCGCCGGATGAATGTGGCCGCGGCGTTTACCAGTATGAACGGCGTGCTGACCGTGTGGGAAAACCTGATGGTTTATGGCCACATTTATGGCGTCAAACATCTTCCCCGGAAAATCGACGAACTGCTTGAACGCTTCGAGATTACAGACCTGGCCAAACGCCGCTTGCAGCACCTCAGCTCGGGCCAACATACCCGTGTCACGTTGTGCAAAGGCTTTCTGAACGACCCGGAGCTCTTGCTGCTCGATGAGTGTACCGTTGGCCTCGATCCGGACATTGCCGAAAAAACCCGGCGCGCGCTGCAAATCGTTCAACGGGAACGAAAGACAACCATTCTTTTCACTTCACATAATATGAATGAAGTCGAAGAGCTGTGTGGGCGGATTGCCTTTTTAAGTCAGGGCCAGATTCTCCGCGTTGACACGGCTACGCATATTAAGCGGCTCATTCCACACCAGGTCGTCGAGGTGACCTTTCAAGCCGGGTCCGATCTCACCCCCATCCGTCAACTCAATGGCATATCCCGGATTGAGCAGAACGGAGATTATGCCTTGCGTTTTGTCCTCGATGATCCAACCCACCAGCTCGACCCCTTACTCCGACACCTGACACAGAGCGGTCGCCCGATTGTCGATATCCATGTCTCACGCCCAACGCTTGAGGATGTCTTCATCAAGGTCGCCCGAGGGGAGCTGTGAGCCGCGTGCGTTTTGTGAGCTCTCAGGACTATGGCTTTTCGACCATGGCAATCTGGGGCTTGGTCTATAAGTTTACCTGTCTGTGCTATCGCAGTCTGGACCGTATTTTTGACATTGTGTATTGGCCGGTCATCTCCCTCCTATTGTGGGGGTTCACCAGCATGTTCATTGCGTCAACGTCTTCGTTCTCCGGAGTCATGGAGTTCTTTCTTGGCGGGGCCGTGCTGTGGAGCTTGTTCTGGCGGGCGCAAACCGATGTCGGGACGTTTATCCTTGAAGATTTCTGGAGTCGCAATGTGTATAACCTGTTTGCCTCGCCAGTCACCTCGATCGAACTCTTTGTGGCGATCGGTCTTATTGGCCTCATTCGCTGCATCCTGAGTTTTCTTTTTCTCACCTTCCTCGCCTGGGGCCTGTACGCCTTTAATATTATGGATATTGGCGGTACGGCTCTCGCCGTCTTCACCAGCGTCCTGCTGCTCTTCGGCTGGGTCATCGGTATTCTCATCGCTGCCCTGATCTTTCGCTACGGACTCCGTATTCAGATCCTGGCCTGGTCAGTAGGATTTATTATTCAGCCTTTCAGTTGTGTCTTTTATCCGCTCGACAGTATGCCGGGCTGGGTTCAGGGCATTGCCGTCACCCTGCCCAGTACACATGTGTTTGAAGGACTGCGATACGCCATCGCAACCGGGGAATTAGCCTGGCAGCCGCTGCTGATATCTCTCGGTTTGACGGCAGCGCTGTTCGTTCTTTCCATTGCCTATTTTCAGTATGCGCTCTATCAGGCCAAGAAACGGGGTTTACTGACCCGCTTTGAGATGGCCTAGGAGTTCGGTGAATTTTTCTGCGACCCTGCCGTCTTTTTGGCGTTCGTACGGAAAACCCGCTATGCTGAAAGCATCCGGGGAGAAAGGACGAGTGACCCTACCGCCTATGCAACGCCTCACGCTTCTTGCGCTTCTTGCTGTGAGTCTTTTTGTTTCCGAGGTCCTTTGTTCTCGCCTCCTCTCAGCCGCTCCGCTCACGAGTACCCACGCTGAGCAGACCCAGGTCTCGCTGACGATCTATAATTCCAACCTTGGACTGGTCAAAGACGTGCGTGAGATTGAACTGGCCGAGGGATTGACTCGCCTTCATTTTATGGATGTCGCGGCCCGGATTATGCCCACAACGGTGCTGATTCGGTCGCAGACCGACTCGGAAACCTTTCAAGTCCTGGAGCAGAATTATGAATACGACTTGCTCAGCCCGGAGACCCTACTCGAAAAATATGTGGGCAAAGAAGTCCGGCTGCTCGACAAGAATTATTTTACCGGCAAAGACGAACTCGTGAACGCCACCCTGCTCGCCACGAACGACTCCCCGATTTATCGAGTCGGAGACGAAATCTCGATTGGTCTACCGGGTAGAGTGATTCTCCCTCAACTGCCGGCCAACCTGATCGCCCAGCCGACGCTCGTGTGGCTGCTCCAGGCGCAGGCTGCCAGCACCCACACCATTGAAGCCTCCTACCTCACCAATGATATGACGTGGCAGGCCGATTACGTCGTTGCCCTCAACAGCGACGACAGCCTGGCAGACCTGTCCGGTTGGGTCTCTATTGAGAATCAATCCGGTGCTACGTATCGCAACGCCACGCTCAAGCTGGTCGCCGGTGATGTCAACCGGGTTCAGCCGGAAGTTCTCCGCGAGCGGCTCATGGCGGCGACCGCCATGGCCCGCGCTTCTTCAGAGCGACAGTTTCAGGAAGAATCCTTTTTTGAGTACCACCTGTATACCTTGGATCGACCGACCACGGTTCAAAACAACCAGACCAAGCAGATGGCGCTTTTATCCGCCGCGGGCATTCCCATTACCAAACGCCTCGTTCTCCGTGGTCAGCCCCATTACGTACGTGCCACGTTTGACACGCCTCCTCCTCAACAAAAAGTGAGCGTCTATCTCGAACTCGAAAACGCCGAGAAAAACCGCCTCGGAATCCCCTTACCCAAAGGGACCATCCGCGTGTACAAAGCCGACTCACAAGGCAGCCTCCAGTTTGTCGGCGAGGACAGCATTGACCATACGCCCAAAGACGAAACCGTCAGCATTAAAACGGGCGAGGCGTTTGACGTCGTCGGCGAGCGCCGTCAAACGAGCTTTACCCGTCTGTCACGCCGCTCGTCAGAGGTGAGCTGGCAAATCGTCGTCCGCAATCACAAGGACGAAGACGTGCGGGTCCGCGTCGAAGAGCCCATGTATGGTGACTGGGAAGTCGTCGCTTCTACCCCGGAGCAATACGAAAAGCCCGATGCACATACCCTGCGTTTTGAGGTCACGGTGCCAAAAAACGGTGAAGTGAAAATCGGCTATCGCGTGCGGGTGAAGACCTGACGCGGTCTCGTGGAAACGCGCATCCACTTTATTGTCTTCCCTCACCAAGGCGACTAGACTGGGCTCATGACGCACAGCGCGCCGGCAGCTCCAAGGCCCCATCGTTTTACCCGTCAAGAGTACCACCGCCTGGCAGAGTCTCGTCTCCTGGTAGATGAGCGGGTTGAACTGCTCGACGGAGTCATTATTGCCATGAGTCCACAGAACAGCCCCCATGCGGCAACCATTCACCGCCTCTTATTCACGCTTTTGCCGGTCGTGGGGGATACGGCTTATATTCGCATTCAAGCGCCGATTGTTTTGAACGATTGGAGTGAGCCCGAACCGGATATTGTCATCTGTCAACCTGACCCGACCGATTACGCTCAGCACCACCCACGGGCGGACCAGGTTATGGTCGTCATAGAAGTCGCGGACAGCTCCCTGGTCTACGATCAGGGACAGAAGGCCCGGGCGTATGCGGCCAGCGGCATCCCGGAATATTGGGTTGTGAACCTCGCCGACCGTACTGTTGCTATTCTGACGGACCCGTCAAGAGACCAGTACCAGCACGAACAGATAAAGGGCGAAGACGATACCGTGTTCCCTCCGGGCGGTCAGACCATTGCCGTGACGGCCATCCTTCCGCCGCAATAGCGGTTTCGCTATCGAGCCTGCGTGTTCCTCGTACGACGGCAGAGAAGCCCGACGTGCAGACCTTGCGTTTTGAAGTCATGCTGCCAAAGAACGGTGAGGTAAAACCTGGCGACCGCGTGTGGTGGCGGTGGCGTTGTTGACCTTCGCCCCTGTTTCAGACTATGAAGACGGGGCTTTCCGCGCAAACCCAAAAGGAGGACATGTCTATGGCGGATACCACCATGAGCACAGACAAGCTGCTCGATATGTATCGTACGATGCAAACGATCCGGCAGTTTGAGTCCCGTGTACGAGATATTTTTCAAGAGGGTCAAATCCCGGGCTTTGTTCATGTCTCGATCGGCGAAGAAGCCTCGGCCACCGGAGTCGCCGCCGCCCTGACCGAGCAGGACTATATTACCAGCACCCACCGCGGTCACGGCCACTTAATCGCCAAGGGCGGCGAGGTCAAACCCATGATGGCAGAGTTGTTTGGAAAAAAGACCGGCTACTGCAAGGGTAAGGGCGGCTCCATGCATATCGCCAATTTTGATCTGGGTATCCTGGGTGCGAATGGCATTGTGGGTGCCGGTTTACCGATTGCGACCGGTGCGGGTCTGGCGGCAAAAGTGCGCGGCAGCGGTGAGGTCGCCGCCTGCTTCTTTGGTGATGGCGCCTCGAACGAGGGCACGTTTCACGAGTCGCTCAATATCGCCTCGTCCTGGAAGCTGCCCGTGATCTATGTGTGTGAAAACAATTTGTACGGAGAGTTCACCGCCGGTAAGGACGTGACCTCGGTCAAGGATATCGCCGACCGGGCGCGCGGCCACGATATGCCCGGCGTTGTGGTCAACGGCAATGACGTCGTCGAGGTCTACGAAGCTACCAGCCAGGCGGTCGAACGCGCGCGCAAGGGCGAAGGCCCGACCTTGATTGAATGTAAAACCTACCGCTGGGAAGGCCATGTGGTGGGCGAGGAAGCCTTTCTCGGCAAGCGCAGCTATCGTCCCGCAGACGAAATAGAAGCGTGGAAGAAGCGTTGTCCGCTCATTAGCTTTGAGCAGCGTTTCGTGCCGGACACCTTTAGCCCGGAAGAGATCGGTGCCGTCCAGGCCGAGGTAAAACAGGCCATTGATGACGCCGTTCAGTTTGCCCAGGACAGCCCGTATCCCGAGCCTGAGGAAGCCCTGGACGATATGTTCTCAAAAGCGTAAGCGTGTCCAGCATCCGTCTGTGTATTGGAGGACACGTTTACGCTTTACAGCCTAGGGGGGAAATCATGCCTGAAATGAATTTTATTCAAGCGATTAATACGGCCCTCGCCGAGGAACTCCGACACGACTCGACCACCTTCATGATGGGTCTGGACATCTGGGTCGGTGCCTTTGGTGCGACCAGCGGCTTGACCGATGAGTTCGGCGCCGAGCGGATTCTGAACGCTCCCATTTCAGAAGCCGGCTATGCTGGGGCCGGGGTCGGTGCGGCCATGGCCGGAATGCGGCCGATTGTTGAAATCGAGTTTGCCAGCTTTTTCTACTGCTGCTGGGACCAGGTCTGCAATCAGGCGGCCAAGCTGCGCTATATGTCGGGCGGCCAAGCCGACATGCCCATTACGTTTCGGGCTGTGTGCGGCGCGGTTGGCTCGGCGGCCGCCCAGCATTCCGAGACGGTCTACTCTCAGTTCATGAGTGTGCCAGGGCTCAAAATTGTGGTTCCCTCGGGTGCCTATGATATGAAGGGCCTGCTCAAGAGCGCCATTCGGGATAATAACCCCGTGCTGGTCTTCGAGCACCTCAAGCTGGGCCGAAGCAGAGAGGAAGTCCCGGACGACGAGTATCTGGTGCCCATCGGGCAAGCTGCGGTGAAACGTGAAGGCTCAGACGTCACTATTATTGCGATTGGCTATATGGTCCCCCAAGCGCTCAAGGCCGCAAAATCTTTGGAAGAGGACGGGATTTCTGCTGAAGTCATAGACCCGCGCAGCCTGATTCCGCTGGATGAGGAGACCATCCTTTCCTCTGTGGCCAAGACGCATAACGTCCTGGTGGTTGATGAGGGCCATCTGCGCTGTGGTGCGGCCGCCGAAATTTCTGCCGTTATTGCGGATAAGGGATTCGACTCCCTGGACGCTCCGGTCAAACGCCTGGCTGCCCCGGATGTCCCGATCCCGTTCAGCCCGCCTATGGAAAAATTCGTCCTTCCCAACGACAAGAAAATTACCGCGACTGTCAAGGAGATGCTGGGCTAGCGCTGCGTCAGCTTCCGCGGAAAGAAAGGATACACCTGTGGCCGTAGAAGTCGTAATGCCAAAGTTCGGTCTGACCATGACCGAAGGCACGATCCAACAGTGGTTCAAATCCGAGGGCGACACGATTAAAGCTGGCGAGGCCCTGTTTGAGGTTGAAACCGAAAAAGTGCTGTATGAAGTCGAAGCGCCCGCGGATGGAACGGTCGCCAAATTACTGTATGCGGTCGAAGCCGTGGTTGGTGTTGGGCTGCCCGTCGCCGTTATTGCAGAAGCAGGTGAGGAGGTAGCCGAAGTCGCCGCGCGCTACGCAGACGCGGCGGCCGCCCCGGTGGCTGCACCGCCTGAGCCCGCTCCAGGAGCGGCTTCAGCGGCACCCCCGGCGGCGGAAGAGAAGCGCGGCCGCGTGCCTGTCACTCCCGCAGCCCGGAAGCTGGCAAAAGAACACGGTATTGATCTCTCCGGCGTAACCGGGACCGGTCCACGCGGTCGGATCACCCGCGAAGATGTGCAGAAGATCATTGATAGCGGAGGTCAAGCCGCTCCACCGCCGGCACCAGCCGCACCGCCGGCCGCCGCGGAAGATATTCCTTTACGCGGCATGCGGAAAGTGATTGCCGAGCGCATGCATCAAAGCCTCCAGGGCAGCGCCCAGCTCACGATCAGCACAGAGGTCGATGTCACGCAGTTGATCGATCGTCGCCAAGAGGTCCGCCAGGAATTCAACGTCACGTATACCGATTTTATTGTCCAGGCCTGTGCCCACGCCCTGAGACAGCACCCGCGCATGAACGCCTCCCTCGAAGAGAATATCATCCATGTGCACGGCGACATCCACGTGGGACTGGCGGTGGCTCTGGACGAGGGCCTGATCGTTCCGGTCGTCCGGGATGTGGACAAAAAATCGCTCAAGGACATTGCCGCAGAGGCCAAGACCTTAGCCGAGAAAGCCCGAGCCAGTCAGCTCAAGCTCGAAGAGGTGTCGGGTGGGACGTTTACGGTCTCCAACCTGGGCATGTACGGCGTTGACGCCTTTACGCCCATCATCAATGCTCCGCAGTCCGGTATTCTCGGCGTTGGCCGGATTGTTGAAAAACCGGTGATCTACCGTGGCGAAGTCACCAAGCGTTCGATGATGGTCTTGAGCCTGACGTTTGATCACCGCGTGATAGACGGGGCTCCTGCCGGCGCGTTTCTCCAGACCGTGGCCGACCTGCTGGCCCACGGGAACCGGATTTCACTCGACGCCAGGTAACGGGTCGAGCAGAGGGGCGCGGTCGTCGCGCCCCTCCAATGCTTACAATTCAGCTATAACCTGGGCTTCTGCCAATGTCGCCGTGTGGGTCAGCGCCAGGTGAAAACGGCGGATACGCTGACCGGCGGCGTACGCTTTTGCCTTACCGTGCAGGACAATCTCGGGACGTGAACCCCGCTGCCGCACGACCTCAACATCGCGCCAGCCAACAGCGCGGCCCCAGCCGCGCCCAAGCGCCTTCATTGTGGCTTCTTTGGCCGCAAAGCGCGCGGCGTAACTCTGATACTTGCCTTTACCCCGGCGCTCGCAATAGGCCTGCTCACCAGCAGTGAAGACGCGCTCGCGGAAGCGCCGGCCCGTTCGGGGGCGTTCGAGCGCAACCCGGACGCGCTCGACCTCGGCCAAGTCATTGCCTATGCCAAAAATCATCGTCCGCGCCCTCTGGCTAAAAAGAGTAAACGTGTCAACAGCGTATATCTATTGGAGGACACGTTTACTCTTTACACGCGGCGCAACTCCGGCACGAGGTCACATCACACGGCGGCGTTTGCCGTTCTAACAAGGCTTTACGCCATTCGACCCACAGGTAGTGTTTGTCCACCCCATGATCGATAAAATCCCAGGGCAGTTGTTCCTGCGAGTCATAGCGGCGGTGAACAAAAAAGTCGGGATTGAGGGCGCCGGGCCGACGTTTTGCCTCACGCCGCCAGCGTTGAACCACGCTCCACCAATCGCCTCCGTGCGCATGGATATCGAGTAGTAGCTGACCGACGCGCCGATCTCCACGCGAAAGCACGGTCTGGTAGTAGGCTTCACGCGGCGACTCGATATCGACCGTCACGCGCGGCAGACGAGCCAGTTGTTTCTGCAAGCGCGCCATCTTGCGCCGGAGAGCGGGGAGTTCCTCCATGGGCTCCCACTGAAGGGGAGTCCACGGCTTGGGCACAAAGGCATTGATCGATAGGGTAATCCTTCCAATCCTGGCTCGTTTGCCACAAAACCGGCTGTGAATTTTTTGCGTCAGCGTTCCAATGGCATCAACGTCGTCCTGGGTCTCGGTTGGCAGGCCCATCATGAAGTACAGCTTAAGGGCTTGTACCCCTCCACCGATTAACAGCTCCGTTGCGCGAAGGATCTCCGGCTCAGTCAGGTTCTTATTAATCACCTGGCGCATTCGCTCCGAGCCCGCTTCCGGCGCGACGGTGACCGAATGGGTATTATTGTGTCCAACTGCACACGCCAAATCCTGGGTGATCACATCGGCTTTTAACGAGGACGGAGACGCGCGACCACCGGCCTGACCAATAAACTCGCACAAGCCGGCAATGCCCGGCTGGCTGGCCATTTCCGCTCCAATCAGGCCAATGGTCTGCCGTTCCTGTAAGCCTTGCGTCACTTGTTGTGTTAAGGCTGCCGTACTGCGATAGCGGACGGGTCGATACATAAAGCCGGCCGCACAAAACCGACAGCCCCACTCACAGCCTCGACTCGCCTCAACGAGAAACATATCGCCAAAAACGGTCTCCTGGGTCAGGAGCTGCGACGTTGTCGGATAGGCGTCCAAATCCATGACTAAGCGCCGCTGTACCGTAGGCGCCTGACTGCTCGCCTGCACGTCCTGGACCGTCTGAGGAGTCCGGGCAGACGGTGTCACCTGGGTTACCTGGGCCAGATGCCCAGTCGCATCATACGCGGGCTGGAACAAGGTCGGCACATAGGCGCCGGCTATGGTACTGAGTGCCTGCAAGCGCAGTGCCGGGTCGTTCGTCTCCCGCTCCAGAGACGCATAGCGCTCCAGAAACTCTGGAATCATTTCCTCACCTTCACCGATCAGGAACAGATCAATGAAATCGGCAATAGGCTCGGGGTTGAGAAAGGTTGCAGGCCCACCGGCAATGACCAGGGGATGGCGAGGCGTCCGTTCCGCGGCCCGAAGAGGAATATGCGCGGCCGCCAGCATATCGAGGATATGCAGGTAGTCCGTTTCAAACGAAATCGAGAAAGCCAGGATTTCAAAATCGGCCAGGGGGCGCTGGGTCTCGAGCGAGGCTAGCGGCGCACCAGTCCGCCTCAGCGCGGCGGCCTCGTCCGGGTCAGGGAGAAACGCTCGCTCACAGCGGCAGCTCTCATGTTGGGTAAAGATTTTATAGGCAGCCTGGAAACCCAGATTTGACATCCCGACCGCGTACTCGTTCGGATAAATGAGGCAGAGCGGAATGTCTCCATCAATGGCGGCTGAAAAAATGGACTTTTCAGCCGCCAGACGGTTACGCGCCCGTTCGGTGGTCAGCCACATAAAAGCAGCGTTCTCCTCCCAAACGCAGGGGAGTCGGGGCTCCGGAGTGCGGGCCGGAAGCCCGCATTATGCATGGCCGAATAGGGTCGCTCCTCTTAATTCGCCTGCTTTCTGAGAAACACGGGCATACCTTCGGCAAGCTCATCGCTCTGCTCCGAGTCCATATTTCTTGCCGAAGGAACGACCGAGCTTTGCCCGAGTGTGCGTCTCCGTGCATAGGCTGGTTGTTCCAGCACTGCTGGATCAAACGTTCCGAGCGATCCTTTTGTATTCCGTTTTCCACCAGACAC
>WTHD01000164.1 GCA_011523265.1 Candidatus Binatota bacterium | reverse complement strand
GCACAAAGAGCGGACGCAGCAGCGCCAGGTCCTGAATATGCGTCCCACCCGAAAACGGATCGTTGGTGAGGATAATGTCACCCTCGGCGACGTTGTCACAAAAGGCGTCACAGACCGCCCGGGCCACCGCCCGGACAATGCCCAGGCGCGCCACCGGGTCTATACCGACCACACGGCCGTCTGCGGTGGCGAGGGCGACGGTGACGTGCCGCCGGTCGATTAAGGCTAAAGAGGCCAGACGGCGCAGGAGTGTCGGTCGCGCCCGTCCGAGAGTCGCCTCTATGGTCGCGCCCGCTTCTTTGTCTGGGTCGAGGGTGGGTGCCATATCACTCGACCTCAATCACATAGGTGAGATGCTCGTCGAGGGTCGCCCGCTGGCCAACAAAAAGAACAATGGAGGTGCGGGCTTCTTCGATGATGGCCGGGCCGACAACGCAATGCCCCGGCACGAGCTGCTCGCCGTTGTAAATATCCGTCTCCACATAATCCTGGGCCGAGGCTGAATAAACGGGCCGGGTACCTCGTAGCGCAGTTCGCGCCTCCTGACTGCCCCGGCTGGCGGTTTGCAGGCGCGGTTTCGCTCTTTGTCCGACGAGGTCGAGGTGGATATTGAGAATTTCGACTTCGTCCTCGGGCTTCTGAAAGGTGTACAACTGTTCGTGCAGATCGTGGAAGCCCTGGACCGTCGTCGCCATATCCGTGGCATCGAGCTGCTCCGTCTGCATTATAACCGGAACCGTCACTTCATGCGTCTGGCCAATATAGCGCATCTCCAGCGAGAATTGGGCGAAGGTGTGGCCCAGGTGATGCTGCTGACTCCCGAACAACTCCAGGGCTTCTTCGCGCATGCGCCGGAACTGGTCGTTCATGGCCTCCAGATCAAGTTCACTCCCACGCGCATAGAAACTGCGCACCCGACTCACCCGCAGGTCGGACAAGAGATCACCCAGGGCGCACAGGACGGGGGCCGTGCCTTTGGGAATGAGGATGGTCTGAATGCCAAGGTCTTCGACCAGTGCGCCGGCATGAATTGCACCGGCACCGCCGAACGCGGTCAGCGCGAAGTCCCGCGGGTCGTAGCCTTTTGCCAGAGAAACCCGCCGGACGCTATTGCTCATACCATTATTGACAATACGAAAAATACCACTGGCCGCCTCCAGCAGGCTCATCTCCAGCGGCCGGGCCACCTTGGTCTCGATTGCCTGGCGGGCGGCCTCCGTGTCCAGCCGCATTTCGCCGCCCAGGAAAGACTCGGGGCTGATATAGCCCAGCACCACGTCCGCATCCGTGACCGTGGCCTCCTGGCCGCCAAAGCCGTAGCACGCCGGGCCCGGATGAGCCCCCGCACTCTGGGGGCCGACGCGCAGCGCGCCCCCCTCGTCGACCCAGGCGATACTGCCACCACCGGCGCCAATGGTGTGAATATCAATAAATGGAACCGCAATCCGATACCGACTCATCCACTGATCGGTCCCGGTCTTGGGCCGACCGTCCTGCACCAGGCAGACGTCAAAGCTCGTGCCCCCCATATCAATGGTGATGACATCCTTGAAGCTGGATGCCTCGCCCAGATACGCGCCGGCCACCACGCCGCTGGCCGGTCCGGACAGGAGGGCCTGGACGCCGTGGGCCTGGGCCTGCTCCAGACCTACGACGCCGCCATTGCCCTGCATGATGAAGATGTCGCCCTGAAATCCACGCTGACGAAACTCCGTGTCCAGCCGCTCCAAATACCGCTGTAAGCGAGGAGTAACATAGGCATCGACCAGGGTCGTGCTCAAGCGCTCGAATTCACGCACCTGGGGCAGAACCTCTGACGACAGCGAGATGTGAACGTCGGGCAAGAGCTCACGAATAATCTCGCGCGTCCGGAGTTCGTGGGCAGGATTCAAAAACGCAAACAGATAACACACGGCGATGGCTTCGACCTGGATCTCCGCCAGCCGCTGCACGGCCGCGCGAACCTCGGCTTCCGCCAGGGGTTTGACGACCTGACCGGCGTAATCAATCCGCTCGGTCACGCCAAGACGACGACGGCGCGGGACGATCTGATACGGAGCCGAGAGGCGAATATCAAAAGCGGCTTCTTTATAGTTACGGCGGATCTCTATGGTGTCGCGAAAGCCGGCGGTGGTGATCAGGCCGGTGGTAGCGCCGGTGTATTCCAACATGGTGTTGGTTGCGACCGTCGTGCCGTGGACAACAACCGCTATCCGGCTGAGAAAATCCCGCTCGGCCAGCCCGTAGGTGCGGGCCAGTTTAGCGACACCGTTGAGCACGCCCAGGGCCTGGTTCTCTGGGGTCGTCAGGACTTTCTCGGTCTGCGTCTGTCCAGCCTCGTCCGCGCACACGAGGTCGGTGAAAGTCCCTCCGACGTCAACGCCTAAGCTATAGGTGGTCATATATGACGTCGCGGTGGCATCCGGTCAGAAACTCGGCTGGCGGGCCACCCAGTGGCCCGCCAATGAGATCTATTGGCCGATAAACTGCTGATTGACCCAGCCTTGATCAAACGAGGTCCAGCACTCCGGAGCGAGGATCAGGTTGCGGATTTTCCACTCCCCATTCTCCCGGACGTATTCTTCTTCGTATTTAGCCACACCCCAGACCGCCTGTTCGCCGCCTTCGAGCATGGTGCAGGGCTCCAGCAGATACCAATAGCCGGTGGCCGTGTCTCCGTTGACCTCAATACGCGGATTCATCACGTAGTGGATGGCAAACGACAGGACCTGAGGAATAGTGCCAAAAAATTCCCGAATGGCAGCTTTCCCCTCGAAGTGTCCGAAATTGCCGCCGTCCCAGACGGCATCTTCCGTGAAGCAACCGACAAACTTTTCTTCATCACGCTCGTCCGCCCCGGCACAGTAGCGGGCCTTGAGCTTTTTGATGGCCTCGACGTCTTCGAGCGTTTGGACGCGTTGGGCGATGTCTTCAAGATTCATGACTTCCTCCTTACGTGGTTGAGAGCCCAAAAAATTGGACCGCGTTTTCTCCCAGTATTTTGTTGACCGATACCTCTGGCAGGGTGTGCAGGGCGCTGCGCGCTTTGGCAACCGGGTCGGTAAAGCCTTCGGCGTGCGGATAGTCCGAACCGATAAAAAACTTGTGGTCGCCCAGTAGCTCGACCATATAGGGCAGCAGGCGCTCATCCGGGTCGGCCGCAATCCAGATATTCCGCTCAAAATACTCGCTGGCCGGACGCTTCATCTGACACGAGTGCCCCATATAGCTGTAACGATAATCGAGGCGGTCGAGCCATTCCACGACCCAGCCGCTGGCGGATTCAATGGTGGCGACGCGCAGCTTGGGAAAGCGCTCAAATACCCCGTCGTAGACCATGGTGGTGAGAGCCATGCGGGGGTCTTGAATGCCGTTCATGCTCAGAAACATGAAGCCGGGCCGACGGTCCGCATACCAGTCGTGACCCAGGTAGTTGCGGTGTACGACCAGGTGGAGACCGACCGCCATGTCGTGATACTGGGCGGCGTCCCAGACCGGGTCAAAATCAGGACTGCCGAAACTCTTGCCGTCAACCGGCAGGGCCCCAACAAAGATTGTTCGCATACCCGCATCGGCCAGACGCTCGATCTCGCGTACAGCCTGGGTGGGATGGCGCAGAGAAATATGTCCGACCGGATATAGCCGGGTGCGGTGATTGGCGCACACCTCCAGCGTCCAGGTATTATAGGCGCGACAATGGGCGGCCGCCAAATCCGGGTCGGTCACCTGACCCTCCCACATCAGCCCCAGGGTCGGATAGATAAACTGGCACTCAAAGCCCTCGTTATCTAGGTAGGCGATGCGTTGGTCCATGTCTTCGAGGGTATTATTAAACGCGCTGGAAAAGTCGAAAGATCCCAGCCCCGAGCCATCCTCCTTCTGACCGTATCCTACGCCCACGCCGAGCAGGTCTTCCATGCTGAACTCACCCACCCCCCGAATCCGTTTTGATTCGTTGATGAGCATGGCATGCGTGCCGGTCTGCGGGTCCTGAGTGAAGCGCAGGCAACGCTCTCGAAACTCCGGTTCAATATAGCGCTCCCATAAATCGAGCGGTTCCATGAAGTGGCTGTCCGCGTCAATAATCCGGCTCATCCGTTTCCTTCCCTCCTCCTCTCGTAGCGAAAGACGGGCGACTTGAAAAGACTGGGCGCAAACAAAAAGGGGCACGGTTGGCCGTGCCCCTTCGTCATTGTGCGGGCTGCGTATGACTATGCAGCTCTCTGGAGTCTGGCCCTGCTCGGGGTCAGCTCGTTCCGGTAAAACTCCCCATCCTTCATGATGGCGTGCAGGTTCTTTCTATCCTGCAGGATGGTGATGTCTCTGGCCGGATTGCCCTTGACGATGAGGAGGTCGGCTATTTTACCCGGCTCGATGGTCCCCAGCTCATCGCCCATGCCAAGCAACTCCGCGCCATTCTTGGTGGCCCAGCGCAGGACTTCGTTGGCTGGGATGCCGGCACCTTTGACATAGGCTTCAAGCTCGTGCGTATATTCGCCGTGGGGCATGGCCGCAATACCGAAATCGTCACCAATAACCAGTTTCACCCCAGCCTTATTGGCCTTAGGCAGAACTTCATACGAGTGCTCCAGATTGCGTTCCATGCTGTCGACGCCACCCCACTCGCTCGAACCCGTGCGGCGTTTTTCTTCGACGACCTTCCACGGGAAGTACAGGCTCGGCACCACAAAGGTGCCCTGTTCGAGCATGCCCTCTATGCACTCGTCGTCCATCCGGTCACCGTGGTCGATCACGTCCATGCCGGCTTGGAGGGCGGCCAGGATGCCTTTCTTGGAAATGATGTGGCCCCGAATTTTTCGGCCCCGTTCATGGGCGGCGATGGTCGCCGCGTCGATTTCGTCCTGGCTCATGGTCATCGTGTCCTCGTCCCACATCAGACCATGTCCGCCGGTCGGGTAGAGTTTAATGATGTCCACGCCCAGCTTGATTTCTTCACGCACGGCTTTGCGGAAATCGTCCGGTCCGTCGCAAATGCGGGCGAGGCCTTCCATGCCCATCTTCCAGAAGTTGGGATGACAGTCCACCGAATCGCCGGTAGTCACCACGTCTCGGCCGCAGGCCAGAAACCGCGGGCCCGGAATCATGCCCGTGTTGATGGCCTTTTTCAGCGTCACATCAATGTTGTGCATCGTGCCCGCGCCGGCCGCGCCCGTGTAGCCGCAGCTCAGCAGCAACTCGGCATTCTTGGCCGCGATGAGCGTCAGATAGGTCGGCGGATACTTCATGTCGATATCGTTCATGTCGCCGACATTGGCGTAGGCGACATGATAGTGGCACTGGACCATGCCCGGCATAAGGGATTTCCCACTCAGATCATACACGACATCCCTGGCGTTGGGTTTGGGCATATCGCCATTTTTCCCGACCGCCTTGATGCGCTGTCCCTGTACCACCACGGTGGAGTTAGGCTGCGGCTTATGCTCACCGTCAATCAGATTCACACCACGAAAAAATATACGTCCCATAGCGACCCTCCTCTATGTAGAGTGTTCTCAAATCTGGTGTTAAGAAGTATTGCTCTTATCTAGCGCATTTCTGGACTGAGACCAAACCGATTTTTCCCTAGAGGTCTTTGACCTCGGGAATGACGGTCTGCGCAAAACGGGTCATGGCTGCCTTGACCTGCTCGTGCGGCACCATGCCGCCCGGATTAAACCAACAGATCAATTCGTTCATGTTGAGCTCTTGATGGAGCCGACGAATCCGGTCCACGCAGGTCTGGGCGGGACCGAAAATAGCCATGCTGTCAACGACTTTCTCAAAGGTGATGCTCTCCAGATTTTTACGGATTTCCGCGGTATAACGATACGACTCCATGTCCTCCTGTTTGGCGGTACCGCTCGTCATCATGCCCAGGACGCTCCCGAAATAATGTCGAATACTCGGCTCTACCGTCTGGCGCACCTGATCCAGGCTTTCGCCTGGGTGCATAAAAAACATGGTGGAGACGTCCTGCGGAGCGTACATGGGGTGAGTGGCATGTCCGTTATGGGGAGCGTGCTCGTCCCAGGCTTGGCGATAGGTTGCGACTTGCTCAAACATCTTGGGCAGGGGATTGGTCACCGAGGCCACAAATATCGGATGGCCGGTTTTCCCCGCAAACACCGCTGTCTCCGGGCTGTTGGCGGCGATCCTGATGGGCGGATGGGGCTGTTGCAGCGGCTTGGGTACAACGCTGGTTTCCGGAATTGTGTAATAGCTGCCGTCATAGGAGAACGACTCATTCGTCCAGGCTTGTTTGATGATCTCCAGGCTTTCTTCAAAGCGCTCGCGGCTCTCCTCCCGCGAGCGATCAAAGCCCGCAAAATGGAGTGGAATCGTCCCGCGTCCAACGCCAAACTCCAGGCGGCCATTACTCAACAGGTCGACCGTTGCGCCCTCTTCAGCGTTGCGGACCGGGTGCCAGAGCGGCAGGAGGTTGACGGCAATGCCCAGGCGGATGCGCTGTGTCCGCTGGGCAATAGCCGTGGCAACAATCAGCGGTGATGACATAATCGAGAAGTGCTTATAAAAGTGCAGTTCCGCCAGCCAGGCACAATCGAACCCAAGCTGCTCGGCATGAATGATCTGCTCAATGGTTTCTTGATAACGCGTTGTCTGGGTCTGGGTATCTGCGCACGGCAGCTGGTAGAAAAGACCAAATCTCACGTATTCCCTCCTCTACTCCACAGGTGCAGAGTCTATTGTTTGTGTTGAACATGCCCGGAGTGGGTCTGTCAAGAACAAGGACTCGGTCGGCGCAGCGCACAGGCACTCAGAAGACGCGCCGTTCGGAGCCGCCCTTGTTGCCGCCGCTTGCCCTGCGGTATAGTCCCCAGGCCACATATTTACAGCGCAGGAGGGATAGTATGGCGAATCAGAGCGACCTGGAAAAGGGAATCGAAATCCGAAAAAAGTTGAGCGGGGACCGCTTTGGGGCCTCGGCTAGTGCGCTGGCCGAACTCGCCCCGGACCTTGATGAGATGTTGAACGAAGTCGTCTTCGGACGAGTCTGGACCAGACCGGGGCTTGAGCTCAAAATGCGCAGCGTGGCCGTGATTGCGGCTCTGACTGCCATGCAGCGGCTGCCCCAACTCAAGAGCCATATCGCGAACGGGCTGAATGCCGGTCTGACCAAGGAGGAAATCATCGAGATTCTCATCCAGATGGCCTTTTACGCCGGTGCGCCCACCGCCGTCAACGCGTTCCAGGTCGCCAAAGAAGTCTTTGAAGCAGAGGGCGTGTAAGGAGCAACGTCCCGGTATGGCGTGGTCCTGGAAGCGCTTGCGCCGGCAGCGCTCCGTTCATACAGGGGGTCAGCCCGGAGACCTCAGCCAGTGGCGGCTGAATACGGACAGTTTTCTGCGGGTCCTGCAGGCTCTGGTTGCCGTTGGTGAGCGCTTGCAGAATTCTCCGTCTCAGGAGCAGCCGCCCCCCCAGGAGGATCTCGCCGGAGATATCGTGCTTGACGAATTGTCAGCCCATACCGCCCGCGGCCGGTTGCAGGTGGAACGGGTGAGTTACGCCAAAGGCCGCGGGAATCTCATCCTGAGCTATCCGGGCCGCTCTGTTGGACGCCCCCATCAAACCGTTGCCTTTGTGGGGGCGCATCTTGATGTGGTACCGGCCGACCCGAAAGACTGGCAGCGTCCGCCCTTTGCGTTGCAGGTCGAGGGAGACCGGTTGTACGGACGGGGCGTCACCGACTGCCTTGGTCATGTCGCCGTTCTGACCGACCTCTTTGCTCAGCTCGCCGAATCTGAAGTGGAGCTCGACCATAGTGTTGTCGGAGTCATTATTGCCGACGAGGAACTCTCCAACACGCACGGCGTCGGGATTGGCCGACTGGTCAAAGACGGGCGGCTCGATCACCTCAAGAACGGACCGCTGTACTGGATCGATAGTGCTGACTTCGGACCAACCACGGCAACCGCCGGCATGGCCCTGTGGCGACTGGCTATTGAAGGCAAGGGCAGCCACTCCGGATTTCCGCAAAACGGGATCAATGC